>MFNM01000015.1 GCA_001782085.1 Candidatus Levybacteria bacterium RIFCSPHIGHO2_01_FULL_37_33 | reverse complement strand
CTTTCTCAAAATCCTCAACGTCTACAAATCTTCTAAAAACGCTCGAAAATCTAATATATGCTACTTTATCTATCTTCTTAAGTCTTTGAGCAACCATCTGTCCTATTTTCTTGCTATCTACTTCTACTGAATCTGCTCCTCTTAACTCTCTTTCTACTTCTACTACTATTCTTTCTATGTCCTCCATCGAAACCTTTGTTTTTTCGCAAGATCTTATTATTCCTCTTTTTAATTTATCTCTGTCAAACTGCTCTCTTCTACCGTCCTTTTTAATAACTACCAGATTTATATTTTCGACTCTCTCGTAGGTTGTAAACCTTTTTTCGCACTTTAAGCATTCTCTTCTTCTTCTAATAGTTTCTAAGTCTTCGCTGTCTCTTGTTTCTACAACTTCTATTTCGGATGATCCGCAGTAAGGACATTTCATAAAATCTTGGCTTAAAGACTGCTTAAAACGGATCGCCGAATTAAATAGATTATCAACGATCGCAACACTACTTATAGTGCCAAGAAGGATAGTATTACACTATATCTGGCGTGTCAACTAGAAATTTTTGTATCAAAGGCAATCATCGTTTTTTTTAGCCTCGGTTTTAGACATTTTGCTAAAACACCAAAAAAATAGAGTAAAAAACTTAGACCATTCTTAAAACATATTGAAGTTTCTAAATTAAAATTTGTTCGTTTGAGGAAATTTAGATTGTATTTAGAGGCTTAATTATTTCAACTTTTTTTCGAACTCTTCCATTCTTTTATCGTCCAACAGAAGCCTATGCTTAATATCTCCACTACTTTTATTTATTAAACTTTTTATAGTCTCTCTGTGTTTTAAAGATGCCAAATGAAATCTTTGAGAAGTACCTGCTGTAATAATCCCCTGTTTCTTTGCTCTTTCTATTTGTGCAATTCCTTTTTCAAAATAATTTTCGCCTTTTGATATAGTAGTTTCTGCGAGTGCATATTTTTTTTCTCCCTTGTTGAAAAGCGAAACGCCTTCGTTTAAACGCTTATCCGCCTGGAGTAACTCAAAGTTTGCTTTTTTAATTGGGTCAGAAATTAAGACTTCTACAATCCTGTCCCTTACTGCTTTTAAAACATAAAGAGGGTTATCCGGCAGAAGTCCCGGATAAGGAAGGGTGTAATCGATAGTTTTGTTAGAAGAAGGAGTAGGCATTGTATCTTCCTTTGAAAAATCTTTCGCAAAAGAAATTGCAACGGATGAGAAAAATATAAAAAAGATTACTAATGTGAACAAGAGTTTTTTCATTTTATTTTGCCGCAATTATATTCAGCCAATCGCTCTCCAATGATTTAAATGGTTTTCTAAATAGAAAATCCCAGTGTTTTCCGTCAAATGATCCGCCATAAAAAGACATTTTGGAAAAACCGTTTTTCCTTAGAACTTTTCCAACACTCTCTTTATTATTATACGCCATTAGACTGTTTCTCACACCGGATGATTTCCATCTCTTGCCTCCATCCGATACAAGAATTGCAAAAGTTTTAAGAATAGTCCTGTATCTCTCAATCGGAAGATCATAAAACTCTAAAAATGCATACTCTTTGTTTGGTTCTCCCGAAAGCTTGGCAAAATTAAAACTTAAAAGCCTATTTTTTACTTTAATTACTTTATCAAAATTGGTTACCTGAAGAATCAATACTCCATGTTCTGAAAGATGCTTTGCTGTCTGCTTTATAAGCTTTTGACACTTATGGGGATTATGAGACAAGGTATTCCCTAAAATTAGAGCTGCATCGAATGGTTCTGTGAACTTAGATTGTATATCTTCAAAACTTCCTCGATAAAATTCAAGTCTCCCCAATGCTTCTTTTGAAAGAACTTGTTTTCTTTTATTTGCTTCTCTAATCATACCATGGCTTCGATCTGTTCCAACAGCATTAAAGCCTCTTCTTGCAAGATCTATTGTGTGATCTCCTGTTCCGCATCCTATATCAAGTATTGTTTTTACCTTATGCTGGGTAAATACCTTAAGAAGATCCGGAATCTCATGGGAAAGTCTGTCCTCTGTATCAACCGCTTGATAATAGGTTTTAGAAAGCCAGTCGTTATAATCCTCATTTTCTGTAAACAATAGTCTATCTCCTACAAGTGCTCTGAAGATATCTCCTTTTGAAATTATTCCAATGAGATTTCCACTTTTATCAACGACAGGAAGTCTTCCGACTTTTTCTATAAACATTAAAGACTGGGCTCGCAAAAGCGGCGTATCCGGAGTTACTCTGGTAATATTTGTGCTCATTATTTTATCTGCGGTCATTTCAAAGACATCCTGAACTTTTTTCTCCATTCCCTCAAAATCGCCTTCCCTGAAGGGATCTTGCGCATATTCATCAAGGGATGGATAAAACTGGCTTAGGATGTCCCTTTCTGTAATAAAACCGATTACTTTTCTTGCCTTGCAGACCGGAACTCCGTTTATACCACGACCGAAAATAAGAAGAGACACGGCTTTTACTTTGGTGTCGGATGAAACATGGTCGACATGACGCGACATTGCATCAGCTACTTTCATAAATACGCCTTAAATTTAGCACGAAATGCCTCAAATAGCAAGTAAGGTTAAGTTTCTGTCAGAAAATTGAATTTGCTAAAGGGATCGATTATACTTCTTTAAATGATTTCGAATTATTCTGACCTAATTTTTGCAATTCTTTCACCTTTTTTCTCAAGCGTTGCAACAGTTTTTAAATCAGGTGCAGTAAAAACTCTTTCTCCCCTTACTGTTGTGGTGGTTGGGGGATTTCTGGGCTCACTCTTCCTCTTTTTACTTGCAAGGGTTTTCAAAGAAAAAGTTACAATTCATAAAATTAGACTCCATTTTAGAAGTCTCTCTGCATTAGTTCTACTTAGAACAATCCTTGGTGAACTTTTCTTTACATATGGACTAAGTCAAACAGAAGTTATAAAAGCAATATTCTTTACAAAGATAGAGCCTTATTTTGTTCTTCTCATTGGCGTACTTTTTTTAAGAGAAAAGATAAAATTATACCAGATATTTTTACTCACCATTCACTTAACAGGAGCAATTCTACTATCAACTGGTGGAAATATAGGACACGTAAGCAGTGCTCAAGTTGGAGATCTATTTATAATTATTGCTATGGCTCTTTTTGCTTCCTCCTATAATTACGGCAAGAGACTTGCCCATAGCATCGGGTCTATAACTTCTAACGCGGTAGCATTGGGAGTAGGAAGCCTTATACTTCTTCCATTTATGGTTTTCTTTTCTCCGCCAAAGCTGTCTTGGAATATTGGCTGGGCTTATTTACTGATTTATGTAATTCTTTTTAATGTAGTTGCCCTAACTCTCTGGTTTGCGTCTTTAAGAAGTGTCCGTGATTGGATAGTATCAGCTCTTCGTTATATTGGGCCTGTGTTGGGTGCTCCTGTGGCATATTTCCTTTTTAGAGAAACGCTAAGCACTATGCAAATTTTTGGCGCGGTCATAATTATTATGACATCTTTTCTAATCGCCAGAGAACATTTAATGTCCCGACGATCTTAACTAATTCATTAGGCCTAGTCCATCTTTTAATTTTCCGAAAGATCTTTTTTTGTTTATTTTTCTGGACTTTAAAATTTCATAAAAGATTTTTTTTAACAGAGGCTCCTTTAAATAAAGTTCTGTATTGACAAAAAATTCTTCTAAATTTTTCCCCTGCTCTTCTTCGTATTCAAGCGCCTGTAAAGCCATTTCGAGTCTTTCTAATTGCCAAAATACTTTAGCATCAGAAGTATCTCTATTTACCATCTCTCTATATACAGAAAGATATTGCTTGTTATTTCCGACTTTACCAAAAATTTTCTTTATTTCTTCTCCCCCCATTTTTTCCATTTCATCTTGTTTTTTTATATCTATGTACTCTCCGCGTGCTGTAACCATATCCCCTGTCGCAAGTTCTCCAAGATTAACTAAAAGAGCCATTTTCATTAGTTTTTCTTTATTCACTCCAAGTTTATCCGCTAAGACCATGGCGAGGACTCCGACTCTGAATGAATGTTCGGCAATGCTTTCCGGGTTTTTTACACCTTCTCTAACCCATCCAGTTCGGGGCAGTCTCTTAGATTTTCCTACGGTCTTAAAGAAATCTAAATATTTATTTTTCATGAGCCTTACGCAAGCGCCTTTACTTTATCATTTAACTTGACAAATATCAAGAGCATGACCTTTATATTAATAGACTAATTTCAAAAGGGAGTTGAAGACAAAATGTAGGAATCTTATTTATTTGCCTGTAGATATTCCTGTAAGGCTTCTATATATTTTTCTGTATCCTCTCTTGTACCAAGACTAACTCTTACAGTTCCAGGCGGATCAGATCTTGGCCTAATAAGTATCCTCTGGCCTTCCTTTTGCCTTAAAAAATCGTAAAGTCCTGGCTCTTCTAATAGGTGGAATCCGGCACTGCTTGGGAAAAACTTGATTCCGTTTTTTCGATAAAAATCTTCAAGCATTGGTTTTGAAACCTTCATAACTTCATCAACATATTTTTTTATGTCGTCCCGAACCGTTTGGTGTCTTAAAGCTTTCATGGCGGCACTAGCTGGCATATTGACATCATAAGGACCCCTGATTTTTTTGAGTTCTTCTATGTTTTGTTTTTGAGAGGCAACCAATCCGGCACGAAGAGAAGGAACTCCTAGGGTTTTTGCAAAGCTTCTAATCACAAACAGATTGGAGTAGTTGGCTAGTAGATCTATAGCTGTTAATTCTGGTGCAAACTCGTGATATGCTTCGTCAACTAAAACACCTGAATTAACCTCGGATGCTCTTTCAATTATCAACTTTATTTGTTCTTTTGGAACAGGAGTTCCTGTAGGATTATTAGGGTTACAGATCACAACGAGTTTTACTTCAGGTTTAATATCCTGCATGACCTCATCAAATGGAAACTCTAGGTTAGAACCTCTATAACGGGGTGAAACAATACTTGCTCCCTGAATGCGAGCCGCTTGCTCAAGCATTGCAAAAGTGGGCCTTGGGATAATAACAGTATCTCCATCTTTAGCTAGCGCACGAGTAACAATATCAATTGCCTGGTCTCCCCCGACCGTCGGAATTACTTCCTGGGGGCCAACCCCTACGTAATCTGCGATTACTTCATTTAAATCTCCATACTCAGGATAGAGCTGAAGATTGCCTTTGTTTATATACTTACTTATTTCTTCTAGTACTAAGGGGTGGGGTGGAATAGTCCTTTCGTTGAAATCCAAAAGCAGATAATCTCTCCCCGTTCTTCTTTCAATAGGCGCAACATATGGGCGCATATTCAAAATTGGTTTTCTGAAGAGTTTTGAGTGGGACAATATCTTCTGCATGGAATTTTGAAATTTGACAATCTCAATGTTAACATAAAAAACTAATTTTTACCAAGATAAAATCAAGATTGACTAGAATGGAAAAAAGGTATATACTGTACCGACTAAAAAAAGGCGCCCCGTTAAATACGAGAGCGACGACTAAAATATATGTCAGGTCCAGAAGTATTACAACCATACAACGGAGGAAATGAGAGTAGAGCAAGGGAGTTTGAGCCAGGGCTTTTTAATAATACAATTATAGCTTTAGACGTAGATGGTGTTTTAGTTAAACCGGTGGCCTATAGACAGGTAGTTCGTTCAACAATTTCTTTCTTTGCCGAACAAACAGGTGTTAATCCGGAAGAATTTTCGATTGACGACAGAAATAAAACTCCCGGCCGCAGCATGACCCATTTTGAAGCAGAAGGAATACATGACCCCTGGGATGTTTCAGCCATTATAGTCGCTCTGATGAAATTAAAAAAAGCAGGTGTAAATGTTTCAAACGCACAGGCATTGGAAGCTTTTAAAATAAATTCTGGTCCGCAAAGTCATCCACCGGAAGTAATTCTGGAATGGATTATCAAGACATTTCCACAGGTAACAGTCAAGGACATGCAAGGCATCAGAACGACCTTATCTAAAACCCGTGATCAATTTAAAAATGAAGTTACAGGTATTTTTCAAGAATATGTATTAGGTAAAAATACTTTTGAGGAAACTTACGGAAGGCCAAGCCGGACAGGAGCCGAAGAGTCCTTAATTACAACAAAAGACCAAGTACTGCTTGAAGACAACGGAAGAAAAGAAGTTGAAGGAATCTCAAGCTTGGGTGGCAGAGTTGTTATTTACACCGGAAGGCCGGGTCTTCCTCCTCCCGATGCTCCGAGAAAAAAGGCCGATGGATATGCGCCTGAAGCAGAACTTGCTGTTGCGAAAAGCCGTATTAATGCTATCGGCATTGTAAGCATGGGGTCAATGGAATGGCTGGCAAGAGAAATAAACAGGCTGGCAAGATTTACGGGAGAAAAATTGAGGATCTCGACAGAAGACTTGACCAAGCCAAATCCCACACAAGCCATGGCCACTATTCTTTCTGCTCTTCGTGGAAAAACAGATATGCAAGTATTAATTGATGCATATAAATGGGCGCGGGCCAACGAGACGCCTGCTGAGATTAGGCCTTTTATCGGAAGGCGACCTAAATTGAAACTTGTGGTGATTGAAGACGCTCCTTCAGGAGTAAGAGCCTTTATAAATGCGCGAGACATACTAAAAGAGGAAGGCGTTAACGTAGGTCTTACTGCAATTGGCGTTCACGGCGGAAGTTTTGAAAAATGGAAAGCATTCCAACGATTGCGTCCTGAGGTAGATGTTATTGATCCTAACTCGGACATAGCAGAAGGAATAATAAGATACTCATATCAGATTAGAGGAAAAAGTGAAACTGGAGATTTAGGTCAAAGGGCTGTTAGTTAGTTTCAAAAAAAGCAAGATATGAATAAAGAAGCACCAAGGGAAGAAACTTCCCCAGTTGGAATCCAAATTTATGAGCTTGGCAAAATGTCCCCTCTTGATAAAGCAATGATCATGCGGAGGGCGCATGAGGACATAGAAGGGGTAAAGCGAGAGGTTTTCCCCATTATTGCCGATATTAGAGCTCGGGGGGATGAAGCAATCCTTGAGTATCTTGAAAGATTTGACAATGTCAGGCTGACAAAAGAAGAGCTTGTGGTTTCAGAAAAAGATGTAAGAGAAGCTTATCAAAATACGGACCCATTAGTTTTAGAAGCAATAAGAAAACAAATTGCTCTTTCAAGAAAATTTCACCATGCCCAGGAATCGCAAATTCCCAGACAATGGGAAGTTGAAACAATTCCGGGAGTAAGACTCGGACAGAAAAAAACAGCGATTGATTCGGTAGGCTTGTATGTCCCCGGAGGTACTGCTCCTTATCCAACAGTGATGCAGATTTTGGCTGTTCCTGCAAAAATTGCCGGCGTAGAAAGAATTGTCGGAGTTACCCCTCCAAGGGGCAAAAACTATGAAGTTATTGTTGCGGCAGAAGAAGCAGGAGTTGATGAGTTGTACAGGGTTGGAGGAGTAGCCGCAATCGCCGCCCTTGCCTATGGAACAGAGACAATAAAACCTGTAGATAAAATTGTCGGACCGGGCAATAAGTATGTAACTGCCGCAAAATTATCAGTCTTTGGCGATGTCGGAATTGATATGCCTGCCGGCCCTTCTGAAGTCTTGATTCTCGCAGATGAAGAAGCAAATCCGGCATATTGTGCGGCAGATATGCTATCAGCAGCCGAACATGATCCGAATGCGGCCGGGGTTCTGGTGACCTGGAGCAAAAAACTTGCAGAGGAAACGCAAAAGGAAATTGCCCGGCAGCTTCCCTCCCTTTCACGACAACACATCATAAAACAATCTTTGTCAAAATACAGTGCAATTATTTTGGTACAAAACAAAGACGAAGCAATAGAGTTTGCAAACGAATACGCACCGGAACATTTAGAAATTATGACCGGGGACTGCGAAAGCTTGGTTGATGAAATTCGCAATGCAGGTTCTATCTTTTTGGGAGAATTCGGGTCAAAAGCTTTAGGCGATTATGCAACAGGCGCCAATCATGTTCTTCCAACAGGAGGGGGGGCAAAGATGTTTTCTCCAATTGGAGTTGAAACATTTATGAAGACATCTGAGGTTCAATATGTCACGGAAGAAGGACTTCGAACCCTTGCTGAGATTATGAAACCTATTGTTGAAGTGGAGAACCTGGATGCCCACTGGAATAGTGTTGCCCAAAGATTAGAGGAGAAGAATAACTAAATATGAAGGAGCAGGAAAAAAATTTAGGAATTGTTGTCAAGAATGCCTCTGGAAAAAAAGTATCTATTATCCGCACAACACGTGAGTCAAGGGTTCATGTCCTTGCAGAGGATGAATCAAGACGCCCTTATAAAATCCAAACGGGAAATAAATTTTTTAACCATATGCTCACAGGCCTTGCTTCAAGAGCCTGTTTAAATCTCGATGTTTCCTTTGAAGAAACAGACGCCGAAGCATTAGACCATGTAAGAACAGAGGACGTTGGTTTAACCTTGGGTCGGACAATCCGTGAAATGCTTGACGCTAGACAGGATAAGGGAGCAAACGGAAGAGGTCATTATGTGGTTGCGACAGACGAGGCATTGGTTGGCGCAACGATTGCTTTTGACGGCCGCGCCTATAACTTTTTTCATGGTGATATTCCCGGAATAAGACTTGAGCATGCCGAAGATATTTTAAGTACAAATTTAAAACAGTTCTTTGAAGGATTTTCCCAGGGCAGCGGATCTTCAATACATCTGCAATTTTTCTCAGGGGAAGACAGTCATCATACTTGGGAGGCGGCTTTTAAAGCATTTGGTGAGGCTTTACGGGAAGCACTTGAACCTTGTCCATACCGCGCAGTAACCACAATTGGCTTAAAGGGTACGGGAATGGAAGGAAAATTATAGAATATTAATTTTCTAAAGCTTTCCTTTTGTCGAGGGAATTTCTTTCTTTGCTCTGGGATCAATCTCGCATGCAATGCGCAGCGCCCGGGCTACTGCTTTAAATATCCCCTCAATTTTATGGTGCTCATTTCCTCCGTTCTCGACCTTTATGTGTAGATTAATCTTCGCATTTTGAGCAAAAGCGTCAAAGAAATGCGATACAAGCTCAGTGCTTAAATCACCAACTTTTTCTCGCAAAAAGGAGCAGTTAAACTGAAATGAGTAACGGCCTGAAAAATCTACGGCCGCAGTGGCTAGCGTCTCGTCCATGGGCAGGATAAAAAATCCGTAGCGCCTTATACCAATTTTGTCTCCTAGTGCTCTTGCAAAAGCTTCCCCAAGTACAATGCCTATATCTTCAACCGTATGGTGCTCATCTATATGCATATCTCCTTCTGCCTTAATGGATAAATCGAATAAGCCGTGCTTTGCAAAAAGATCAAGCATATGATTGAGGAAGCCTACCGGGGTTTCTATTTCTCTTTTTCCCGCACCGTCTATACTTAAAGAGAGAGATATTTTAGTTTCGGAGGTCTTCCTATTTATAGATACTTTACGTTTCATAAATTATCCTTTATAGCCCATTTTCTCAAGGGCGATCTTGAGGGTTTCTTCTTGATTGTGAGGATAGGTATTAATAACTAAGTCGTAATATTTTTTGTCCCAGTAGACCCAGCTCTCATCATTATTTGCATAAAGCCTTCGGAATTTTTTAAGATGCTCTTCTTCTCTTTGTTTTATTTCATTTTTTGCCTCTTCAACCGAAACTTTATCTCTGTTCACTATCCTATCCACCCTTATTTCAGTCTTATCATTTCCGTCCTCTCCTTCACAAATAACTAAAACTTTAAAAACTCCTTCGATTTCTCGGGCATCAAAGCCTGCAAGATGACTTTGAATAATTTGATGCTTTTTTTCTCTTAGATTTTTTTTGACCATCTCTTCGTATTGAAGGTCAAAGTGATCCGGCCGTGAATCAGATTTGTTAATATCAAATCCTTGTTCTTTCTCAAGCTGGCGAAATAATCCTCCCCCGTCAAGCATTTCCCAGCCAAGAACCTCTGATAATTTTTTTGCCAAAGTCGTTGCCCCCGATCCTATTCTCCCGGAGATTGTAATGTTTTTGATATTTGGCAAGTCAACCATAAAGATTAAAATTCTAAATCCAGAATTACAAATCCCAAATAAATTCCAATTTTCAAAATTCTAATATTAAAACGTTTTTGAATTTAGGTTATTTAAGTTTAAAGATTATTTAGGATTTGGTACTTTGTATTTGTGCTTTCCCAACGAGTAGTACTTCTTCAACTAACCTATTGCAATAACCATACTCATTATCGTACCAGGCAATTACTTTTAGCATATTTCCTCCCACAACCTGAGTTAAGGAAAGATCGATAATTGCAGAATGTGGATTTCCAACGATGTCGCTTGATACAATCGGGTCTTCGGTTACCTCAAGAATTCCTTGATATTCTGTTTTTTGCGCTTCCCTTTTGAGTATTTCATTTACCTCATCTACTGTCGTGTTTCTTTTTAAAAGAAATGTGAAATCCGAAAGTGATCCGACCGCAACAGGCACTCTTATCGCAAACCCGCTGAAGATACCTGCTAGTTCCGGCAATGCTTGAGCAGCTGCAATTGTTGCGCCTGTTGAGGTCGGTATTATATTTTCTGCCGCAGCTCGGGCGCGTCTATAATCCTTATGTCCGCCGTCCTGAAGTCTTTGGTCCGAAGTATATCCGTGTATTGTTGTCATCATTGCCTTCTCTACTCCAAAATTATCTACGATTACTTTGGCAACCGGAGTAATGCAGTTTGTTGTGCAAGATGCATTATTGATCAATTTTTCTCCCTTGTAATCTTTTGCATTTACAGATAAAACATATGTCGGGATTTGCCCTTCCTTTGCAGGAGCTGATAAGACCACGAATTTTGCACCTGCATCAAGATGAGCTTTAAGTTTTTCCTCTTTGGTAAAATGCCCGGTTGACTCAATTACTACGTCGACATTTAAATCTCTCCATGGCAAAAGAGCAGGATCTTTTTGTGAGAAAACCGGAATTTCCTTTTCGTCAACTATCAATGAGCCAATGTAGTCTTTATATTTACTATTTGATATTTGATATTTTATATCTCTTGAAAGATGACCGTATGCCGTGTCATATTTCAAGAGAAGCATCCATCCTTTTATGTCTGTGGAGGATCCGGCGTTTATCGCAACTATATCGATTTCCTGTGAATGTTTTTCTAAAATTACTCTATGAGCAACTCTTCCAATTCTCCCATATCCATTTATCGCAACGCAAATCATAGGTTTAGTATAGATTAGAAAAAAAGTTACGGCAAGAGGAAAAATACAATCCGGGACTATACAGCCGAGAAGAATTTTTGTTTAAGTTCTTTGGGCAAAGCTTTTGATTGATCTCTCAAAAAATTGGATGCATCTAAAATTTCTAAATATACAGGTTCGTTATTTTGTGTAAAATGCACAATAATATCGCCTTCCTGTTCGGCGTGATCAAAATTTTTATGAGAAAGCCAAATATTCAAAACATCGTCCTCTTTTTCGTACATAAATTTTGGATATTTTTTAGTTTTTAGTTTTTTTAATTTCATAGTATCTTCCCTTCTTTGCAGGATAAAATGTAATTACTTTTATTATATCATTAAGTGGGCGAAACATTGGAAGCAAAGAAGGTTTATTAAAAGAAAAAAAGCCACCCCAATAAAAGGAGCGGCTTTAGGTTTGTATTTAGTACTTTATCGCGGGAACCCGCACCGAAGTACTGACTGGGATTGTCAGGCAAAACCGCATAGACCCCCGGCTTACCGAGGAACGTGTTAAGGCAAGGGACGTTACCGTACTCAGTCCGGGAACCGGCAGAATCTCGTCCCCGAGTTTGAAAAAACTCCGAATGGTTAAGATAAAAATCCAAAGTCTCCGCATATGGCTCCCCAACTTCATCATCTGCAAATTTTTCTATCGCCTGATTTACGGTGTATGGAAGATAAAGAGTCCCGTCATGCGTAAAAACAATGTGTGGCTTATCTGGGATTTGTGTTTGATCTGAATCTTTAGCAAATCTTCCTAATTGTTTCTCAACCCACTGGGACATAGATATGCTTTATACCACAACTATAAGCTGTTGTCAATAGCTTGAGATGAATGTAAACTAAAACTACTGATGTTTATAAATAATTTTGAAGCTCTAGCTGTAACTCCCCAGAGAAAAATTGTTTTAAATCTTATAGAAACTGCTCTTTCTTCTATTCAATCTGAAAATGTTATCGGTAAAAGCATAACTGTCTCAGACAATACTTTGACTATAAAAGATAAAACTTTTGATCTTTCAAGTTTCAATCGAGTTTTTCTTATTGGATTTGGCAAAGGTTCTGCGAAAAACTCAAAGCTTATTGAGGAAAAACTTGGAGAAAAGTTAACAGAGGGTTATGTTATTGATACGAATCCGGAAGATTTTAAGAAAATAAAATTTACAAAAGGAACACATCCCCTGCCTTCTGAACAAAACCTAATTTTTACAAAATTTCTATTAAAAGATGAGCTAAGAGATCTCTCGGAAAAAGACTTATTTATTGTTGTCATAACAGGAGGAGGATCTGCGCTTTTTGAAAATCCATATAGAGTCACCCTTGATAAATTGATTTCAATAGAAGAGCAACTTCTTAAATCAGGCGCTGACATTTTCGAAATGAATACTGTCCGAAAACATCTATCTCTCTTAAAGGGCGGAGGACTCTTAAAATATTTATATCCTGCAAAAGTTATAAGTATAATCTCATCTGATGTTCCGGGAAATGATCTTTCTGTTATCTCTTCTGGTCCTACTGTAAGAGATAATACAACTGTTGAGGATGCACTTAATATTGTTGACAAATACCGCTTGAGGGATATTGCAAGGGATGACCTCACGCAAACCCCAAAAGAAGATAAATATTTCGAAAGAGTTTCAAATATTTTAATTTTGAGTAATGTCACGGCTCTTGAGACAATGAAGCAAAAAGCCCAAGAGCTAGGAATAACAGCAAGTATTTATTCTGATAAATTCCAGGGATTAGCAAGAACAGTTGGAAAGGAATTAATTGAGAGTACCATGTCGAACTCTATCCTTCTTGCGGGAGGTGAAACAACAGTAAGGGTTACGGGAAATGGAGAAGGCGGACGAAACCAGGAAGTTGTCCTTTCGGCACTTTTAAATATTGATGATAAAACCGTAATTTCCTCCTTTGACTCAGACGGCTGGGATAACTCCCCTTTTGCCGGAGCAATCGGAGATACTAAAACTTTGGAAAAAGCAAAAGAATTGGGTCTTAATCCTGCGGAATTTCTGAATTCAAACAACAGCTTAGCTTTCTTCCAAAAAGTCGGAGATGGAATCGAAACCGGCAGACTTCCCTCAAACGTATCGGATTTGATGATTGTTATGAAAGTATAATTTCTTGCAAATGCTTCTCTGTGAGTTGTAATATAGAATAGATGACTGAAGAACTTCACGAAGACAAACTCAAAGAGCTTGAACTTACAGCTGTTAAAACCCGCGAGCTTATTATCGAAACCTTGCTTGAAGCAGGTTCAGGTCACTCCGCCGGGCCTCTTGGGATGGCGGATATTTTTACCGCTTTTTATTTCCACATTTTAAACCACGATCCAAAAAATCCAAACTGGGAGGATCGGGATAGATTGATCTTATCAAACGGACACATCTGTCCTGTCCGATATGTAAGCATGGCATTGTCAGGTTATTTTCCAGTTGAGGAATTGAAAACTTTGCGCAAGATTAACTCCAGACTTCAAGGTCATCCGCACAGAACTTCCCTTCCGGGACTTGAAACCACTTCAGGCCCTTTAGGTGAAGGCTTATCTCAAGCAATAGGAATTGCACTCGCGGGACAACTTGATAATAAAAAGTTTCAGGTTTATTGTCTGACCTCTGATGGCGAACATGAAGAAGGAAATACTTGGGAAGCGGCAATGTTTGCCGGAAAAAACAAGATTAATAATCTTACACAAATTATTGATAGAAATAACATTCAAATAGATGGTTTTACAGAAAATGTTATGCCGCTTGAACCTTTAAAAGCAAAGTATGAGGCGTTCAATTGGGAAGTTCTAGAAGTTGATGGAAATAATATAAGAGCTTTTGTTGATGCTGTAAGGCAAGCCCGGGCAGTTTATGAAAAGCCCACGGTAATTATTGCCCATACGATTCCGGGAAAGGGTGTTGATTTTATGGAAAAAGATTTCCACTGGCACGGAAAGCCACCAAACAGGCAAGAAGCAAAAAAAGCCCTCGATGAACTAAGAACCTTACAAGGAAAAATCCGAAGCGAACACCAGTAGTTTAAATAAAAAAATTTAAAAATCGCCACTTGGCGAGAGCTTTTGGTACTTTTCTCGGAAGAAAAGTACAGGGAAAAATGCTTAATTCGAATTTAAAACTGAATCCGAATATTTTCAATACTGACGTTGAGCAAAGAGCGACGCGGGAAGGTTATGGTAAAGGATTGGTTGAGTTGGGAGAAAAAAATCCTAACGTAGTTGTTCTGACAGCCGATCTTTCGGAATCAACAAAAACAGACGGGTTTGAGAAAAAATTTCCGGAGAGATTTTTTGAATGCGGGGTCGCAGAGCAAAATATGGCGGCGATCGCCGCAGGTCTTGGAATATCAGGCAAAATTCCGTTTATTTCATCCTATGCAACTTTTTCCCCGGGAAAAAACTGGGAAACCATCCGTACTACTATTGTATATAACCGGTCAAATGTAAAAATCGCAGGCCACCACTCTGGAATCGTAACTGGTCCTGACGGTGCAACTCATCAGGCAACAGAAGATATAGCAATTACCCGCGCTTGGCCGGGAATTACGATTTTTGTGCCATGCGATGCTATTGAGGCAAAGAAAACGACAATAACAGCAGGTGAAATCGATGGACCCGTTTATCTAAGATTCACCAGAGACAAAACTCCCGTAATTACGACTGATGAAACTCCATTTGAACCGGGAAGATCCCAAGTTTTTTGGACTTCGGACAATCCTCAAGTCAGTATTTTTGCAATGGGATATATGCTCTATCAAGGACTTTTAGCTGCCAAAGCCTTAGAAGATGAAGGAATAAATTCCCTGGTGGTAAATGTTTCGACCATAAAACCTCTCGATGAAGATAATATTACTGAACTGTCAGAAAAATCTGGCGCTGTCGTGACAGTCGAAGATCATCAGATTATGGGAGGCTTAGGCGGAGCAATTGCTGAGGTTTTGGCAAAGAATAAGCCAACTCCAATGGAATTTATCGGTCTTCAAGATACATTTGCCGAATCAGGAAAACCAAATGAGCTTTTGGGGAAATACAAAATGGACAAGACGGCAATAATCGAAGCAATCAGGAGAGTAATATCTAGAAAATAGTTAATAGACAATAGAAAGTAGTAATGGAAAGTGGAAAGTAGAAAATAGTTGAATCTAACCAGTTTCCACTCTCTAATTTCCGAACCATTTTCCAATTTCTAACAACCAATTTCAACTTTCAAATGAATAATGATTTAATTAATGAACTCAAAGAAACCATAAGGGGTGGCATTGCAACAGACAACGCAACTCTTACGGAATACAGTCACGATGCTTCTCTTTTTGAAGTAAAGCCTCAAATTGTAGTTTTTCCAAAAGATGATGAAGATGTAAAAGCGCTGGTTAAATTTGTTAATGATAACAAAAAGAACAATCCTACTCTTTCTCTTACCGGACGCTCTGCCGGAACAGATATGTCAGGCGGCTCAATTAACGAATCTATTATCGTTGCGTTTGGAAAATACTTTAATCACACGCCGGTTGTAAACGGAAATATAGCAACATCCGAGCCGGGTGTTTTTTATCGTGATTTTGAAAAGGAAACTCTCAAGCATAATTTAATTTTCCCCTCTTACCCTGCCTCGAAGGAACTCTGTGCAATGGGGGGAATATTTAATAATAACGCGGGAGGAGAGAAATCCCTTCGGTATGGCAAAACCGAAGATTATGTAAGGAAAATGAGAGTTGTCTTATCTGACGGAAACGAATATGAACTTAAAGCATTGAATGAAAAAGAACTTGAGAAAAAACTAAATCAAAATGATTTTGAAGGAGAAATCTATAAAAAAATCTATGAACTCATAACTCATAACTACGAGCTTTTGATGAAAGCAAAACCGAATGTAACAAAAAATTCCGCAGGGTATTTTCTTTGGAATGTTTGGGATAAAGAAAAAAAGATATTTGATCTAACCAAACTTTTCGTAGGCGCTCAAGGAACTCTTGGCATGTTTTTAGAAGGCGACTTGGAACTTGTTCCCCTCCATAAACACCGTGATATGTTAATTATTTTTCTTCACGATATGTCCCATCTTGGACAAATCATCAATGAGGTCTTGGAGCTTAAGCCGGAAAGTTTTGAATCCTACGATGGCAATACATTAAAGCTTGCATTGAGATATTTTCCGGAATTTGCAAAACAACTTGGATTTTTGGGAATGATTGAGGCAGGTTTTGCTTTTCTACCCGCATTTTTTGATTTGCTAACGGGCAGAAGTCTTCCCAAGCTTGTCCTTCAGGTTGATTTTACAAGCGATGATTTAGAAACTGTTAAGAAAAAAGTGCAGACACTTCGGGAGAAACTCAAACCCCTTCATCCTGTAACACAAACCGCATTGGAAAACCAAGAAAAAAGATATTGGCTGGTAAGAAGAGAGAGCTTTAATCTACTCCGAAAAAAAATAAGAGACAAGCATACGGCTCCTTTTATTGACGACTTCGTCATAAAACCCGAATACATTGCAGAAGTAGTTCCTCAAGTAACTGATATATTAAAAAAACATCCTGAGTTTATCTTTACCGTCGCAGGACATGTGGGAAACGGAAATTTCCATATTATTCCTTTGGTTGATATAAATAACCCAAATGTCCGAACTGCGATTCCCCAGATTTCTGATCAGGTTTACGAAATTATCGCCAAATATCACGGTTCAATAACCGGCGAGCACAACGACGGGCTTATAAGAACTCCCTATCTTAAACAAATGTACGGAGAAAATATTGTAAAACTTTTTGAAGAAACCAAAAAAATCTTCGACCCTGAGAATATCTTTAATCCCCGAAAAAAAGTCGGTGGCGACCTAGATTATGCGATGAGCCACATCCGAACTAGCTGGTAGTCTAAAATGGGGGGCTTGGAGGCCGGGGAGTTTTTTTCTTCTAACTTTTACTTAATGGTGTATATTTACCGTAAAAGGATTTTTCTGAACTTTTGCTTAGTAATGAGTTCAGTTTTATATCAAGTTGCTCCGGCGTAAGTTTTTGCGTAACACCTATGGCCCCTGTTTCCCTGCTTTTTTTAGCTAGCTTTCTGAAATCATCAATATTGTAGGTAACAATAATTCTTTTTTGTTTTCTTGCAATTTCATAAACATTTCTGTCGCTAATCCCACCTTTATTTAAATCGTGTTTTATGTGTTTAATATTGTATCGACTGTTAATGCGTTTTAAAGATTTTCTTGGGTAGAGCCCTTCATCTAAAAGAAGCTTATGCTTATAGAATTTGAGAGGCATTTTTGTTAATTA
>MFNM01000014.1 GCA_001782085.1 Candidatus Levybacteria bacterium RIFCSPHIGHO2_01_FULL_37_33 | reverse complement strand
AATAGTTCAATTTGAGAATAATTTTGAAGCTGGCGTCAAGCAAACCGTAGAAAATATTGGCAGTTTTAACTTTCATCCTCGTGATGCTTTCCATTTAGCTTATATGCAAGACCTTAATCTAAAAACGATTATCACAAAAGATAAAAAGGGATTTGATAAAGTTCCAAATTTGCAAGTGCTCAGCTATTAAAAATTGTTATTGTACTTTGCTATGCATTTTTCAGGCCAAATGTATAGGCAAACTCTGAATTTAGACCGTCAGATAGGAATAATTTAGAGAACTCCCGCAGTCTGTTTAAGGTACTAAGCGGATCACACTTCGGCAAGCCTTGTGCCCGAGCTCAGACCGAGAGCTCAGTGCAAGCTATTTAATCTGCACCAAAACATTGGAATACTCCGTACATTTGACTCAGAGGTAATATATGTTAGTATAAATATAATATGCTCCTGCCCGATGAACAAATACAAACTATTCTTTTTCGAGCGGGTACTGATCAGAAAACCCTTGATGATTTAGTAACTTTTACAAAGGACGCTCGAATTTCATTGCAAGATGCAGCAATTGAAAAAGATGTCATTACCGATGAGAGATTAGGCCTCTTAATTTCTGCTCATATAAAATTTCCATTCATTTCGCTATCAAAAACTACTATTCCTGAAAGTCTTTTTCGTATTGTACCGGAAAGACTTGCTAGAAAATATAAAGTCATTGCTTTTGCCCGTGACACAGACGGAATAAAACTGGCTATGTCAGACCCCACGGACATGCATTTTCAGGAAATGATTATTAAAAAAACTGGACAAAGAGTAGCCCCATACTTGGCAACAGAAAGAGATATTCAGAACACACTTGCGGTATACAGAAAAGACTTGAAAAAATCATTTGACGAATTGCTTCAAAGTGAGATTAGTAAAAATGCCAGTGATGTCGGGGATGCGCCGATTGCAAAAATTGTTGATCTTCTTATTACATATGCATACCGGGACAAAGCATCTGACATTCACATTGAGCCGGAGGAAAAAGATTTATTGATTCGTTTTAGGATAGATGGTATTTTACATGATGTACTATATTTAGATAAAAAATTACATGATAGAATTTTAACTCGCATTAAAATACTTTCAAGACTTAGAACAGATGAACATTTAAGCGCACAGGATGGAAAGATTAGACTCGTTGTCGATGAGGATAATTTAGATTTGCGTGTTTCTATTATTCCATTAATAGAAGGGGAAAATGCAGTGCTGCGTCTTCTGTCTTCTCATTATCGCCAATTTTCTCTCCTTGACCTAGGCATGAATGAGCGAGATTTAAAAAAAGTTACCAGCGCAATAGATAAATCAAATGGTATGATTTTATCAACAGGCCCAACTGGAAGCGGCAAAACAACCACTATTTATGCGCTCCTTAAAATCTTAAACACACGGGAAAAGAATATAACCACCATTGAAGATCCTGTTGAGTATAAGATTCAGAGAGTAAATCAAATTCAAGCCAATGTAAAAACAAATCTCACATTTGCAGACGGCTTAAGGAGTATCTTGCGCCAAGACCCAAACATTATCTTTGTTGGAGAAATTAGAGACAGCGAAACTGCGGGCATTGCTGTGAATGCTGCCTTAACCGGTCATTTGGTCGTTTCAACCCTACATACTAATGACGCGGCAACTGCGCTTCCTCGCCTAATTGATATGAAAGTTGAGCCATTTCTTGTTGCCTCAACAGTCAGTATTATTATTGCCCAAAGACTTGTCCGAAAAATTTGCGAATCATGCAAAATACAGATTACGCTAAAACGATCCGATATAGAAAAAAATATTTCGCAAGATTTGATTAACAAACATTTTCCCATGACAGAAGATATTGACATATGTAAAGGGGGAGGATGTAAGGTCTGCCATTTTACCGGTTATTCGGGCAGAATTGGCATTTTTGAAGTACTTGAAATTACAGATAAAATTCGGAAACTTATCACCGAAAAAAATGATTCCAATATTATTGCTCAAAGAGCCATTGAAGAAGGAATGACCGCAATGCTTGACGATGGCTTGGATAAGATTATAAAAGGAATAACAACATTTGAAGAAGTACTTCGAGTCACCAATGTTGGGGCACTATGAAAACTGAATATATTAGATTGTCTAACAATGACACATTAACTATGATAGGCACATTTTCTACCATGATAAATGCGGGTATTCCAATTCTTGAAACTGTAGACTCTCTTCTTGAGGATGCAAAAGGGAATACGAAAAAAATCCTTATGTCCATAGAGGAAGATCTAATTGAAGGAAAACCTCTCCATGTATGTTTTTCTAGATTTCCATTAGTTTTTGATAAGGTGTCTGTAAATATTATTAAAGCCTCTGAAGAAGCAGGGACACTCAATATTGTATTAAAGGATTTAAGAGATCAAATCCAGAAAGATATGGAATTTACAGATGGGGTGAAATCTGCGTTAATGTATCCTTTTATCGTCCTTATTGTTTTTTTAGCAGTGCTTCTGGTAATCCTCGTTGTGGTGATTCCAAAAATTTCTACGGTGTTTTTACAGCTGCGTGCTGACTTGCCGCTTCCAACACGTGTTCTCATTTTTGCCTCAAATGCAATTTTGCATAATTCATTTCCACTTTTGATTATACTTCTTGGTATAGGTTTTGGCATCTATTTTTTGTTCAGATTCCAAAGGAAGTTTATCCTTCATTTGCTATATTCGCTTCCTTTTGTCTCAATAATTATTAAGGGGGTCGATTTGACGCGATTCTTCAGGAGCATGTATCTTTTACTTAACTCCGGCGTTATCATAACATCAGCTCTGCAGCTGGCAAAAGATGTTGTGATACGTCAAGATATTGCCAAATCCATAGAATATGCTCAAGAAAGTGTTCTTGGGGGACGAAGACTTTCTCAAGCACTTAAGGAAAGGAAAGATATTTTCTCAGGGACTATGATTAAGATTGTAGAAGCCGGTGAGAAAACGGGAACACTTGATAAGTCGATGGGAGACATATCAACCTATATGGATTACCAGGTTTCCAGAATGCTTAAAACATCAATTACCTTACTAGAACCTCTTATGCTTATATTTATGTCTATCTTAGTAGGAGGAATGATGATATCAATTATTGCTCCTATTTATGGATTGGTTAGTAATATTGGCGGAACATAGTCATGAAGAGAATTTTCAATTCCGAACGCGGGTTTACACTTGTTGAGCTAGGCATTGTTTTTGGCATTATAGCTCTTTTATTTGGATTTGTTACATTTAATTTGGCGAATGTCCAAAAAATAACTTCAATAAATTCAGCGATTGATACATTGGTTTCAGACATAAAAAGTCAGCAAACAAAAGCAATGGCTGGTGCCGGCAATAGTGGAACAGGAGAAAGCTATGGTATATATTTTCAGTCTGATAGGTATATTTTGTTTACCGGCATAACTTATTCAAGCACAAATTCTTCAAATTTTACCATTATGCCAGGCTCCAATCTCGAGTTTGTCAATAGCACATTCCCCGACAATTCACTCGTTTTTTCTCATCAGTCAGGAGAGTTAAATGGATTTACAGATGGCATGAATACTATAGTCATTCAAAACATCCAAGGACTTGGTAAAAAAACAGTTACTGTTAATCGATATGGTGTAATAACGAAAATAAATTAACAATGCAAAAAGGTCAATCTCTTATCGAGCTGCTTTTAACTATTGCCTTGGTTTCAATTTTTTTTCCGGCGCTTTTGACCGGATTTGTCTCAACCCGAAACAATAGGACAGTAAGAGATCAAAGACAACAAGCAAGCGCATATTTAAATGAAGCACAAGAAGCAATCCGAGTTATACGGGCAAACGGTTGGTCCAATCTTTCTGCGGGAACATATCATCCGATTGTTTCAGGCAGTACGTGGATCTTAACGAGCGCACCAGAGCTTATCGATGGTAATTTTACCCGATCAATAATTATTGAGGATGTCAAAAGAGACAGTAATGGAGATATTGCACAAAGCGGAACGTTGGATCCCTCTACCAAACTTCTCACCATTTCTGTTTTGTGGAACTCACCTTTCCCTAACTCTGTAAGTGCAAAATCATACCTCACCCGGCATAATAATGCTGTTCGTACAGATACCACAATTGCAGATTTCTCAGGAACTGTTCAGGGAGCGACAGTGTCGGCAACAACTGGAAGTTCTGTTCCTAATGATGGACAGGTACAGCTTGGTGCTGGAGGCGGGGGTGATTGGTGCTTGCCAAATTTATCAATTGCCTCCCTTGATCTTCCAAAAAATGGGGTTTCAAATGCAATATTTGCAATCGAAGGCAAAGCATTTGCCGGAACGGGCGATAATTCCTCGGGCATTTCTTATGCCAGCGTTACAATAAGCAATACCCATCCTCCTGTCGCAATAATTTCGGGAACTTTTGATGGGTTTAAAACTAATGACGGGATATTTGGAGAAGCAGATTATGCATATCTTGCGACTGATAACAATTCAAAGGAGATTGAAATTGTTGATATAACACACACGACAAATGGTAAATACTCGGAGGCAGGATACTTCAACGCTCCTGGAAATGGCACTGGGAATAGTGTCTTTGTTCTAGGCGACATTGGATATATGACTGATGGTAACCAGTTATATACTTTTGATCTGTCAAGCAAGTTCGGTTCCCGACCCCAACTTGGAAGCGTTACGCTTGCCGGCACCGGGAAAAAAGTTTATGTTGTGGGAAGCTATGCTTATGTTGCAATATCAGAAGGAACACTGGAACTTCAGGTTATTCAAGTCGGTAGTGGAGGAAGAGCTTTAACGATAGTTGGACAAGCGGATGTTAACGGACACGAAGCATCTGATGTGTTTGTAAATTCAACAGGAACACGGGTATATCTTGCAACCGAGTCCTCTTCTTCGCAAAAAGAATTTTTTATAATAGACGTTTCGACAAAAACAGGAAACAGGCCAACTGTTGGATCATATGAAGCAAACGGCATGAACCCAAAAGGTGTCACTGTTGTTCCAGGGAACAAAGCACTTCTTGTAGGAATAGGTGGGGAGGAATACCAAGTCATCAATATTTCAAATGAGACAAGCCCCACTCGCTGCGGAGGTTTAAATATAGAAAGCGGAGTAAACGGTATTTCATCCGTTCTTGAACAGGATGGGGATACCTATTCCTATATTATTACTGGTGATGCGCAAGCTGAGCTTAAAATTATAGAAGGAGCGCAATTTGCAACAAGCGGAACATATACTTCCCCGATTTTCGATGCAGGAAGTGATGCCTATTTTAATAGCTTTACTGTTAACCACATTATTCCACCCCCAACGTCAATGCAGTATGAAGTAGCAGTGGCAGCTGCCGTGAACAATAGCTGTTCGGACGCAATTTTTTCTTATGCAGGGCCATTTGCAACAAGCTCTGCTCTTCCTTCAACGACAGTAAATCCTTCGTACCAGAATCCTGGAAGGTGTCTAAGGTATAAAGTTACACTTTCAACTTCTGACATTACTCAAATGCCAATTTTATCGGATATAACCATTAATTACTCACCATGATAATAAATTTCAAATTTAAAATTTCAAATTTCAAATCAACCAAAGGTTTTACCCTCGTAGAGCTTTTGTTGTATATGGGAATATTTTCTATTCTGGTTGTAACGCTTTTTCAACTTTTTACTTCGATCATTGATACGCAAAGTCAGTCGCAAAGCAGCTCGTCTGTTTTCCAAGATGGGCAGTATATCCTTAACCGTTTTAGATATGACATAGAACGGGCAAAAAGCATTATAACTCCATCTTCCCCAGGTGAACAAGGAATAACAGCAAAGCTTTTTATAGATAATGCTGCACATACATATTCTTTAGTAGATGGGAACCTAACTCTCACAAATGATGTTGCGTCAACAACCGGTCAGCTTAACAGCCTAGATACTGCTCTTTCCAACCTCAATTTTACCAGGTTAAGCGATACACAAGGAAAGAACACCGATACGCTAACCATTTCTTTTAGGCTCACAAGCAATATAATAAGAAGAGGAGGACCAAATGCAGAAAATTTTAAAACGACGATTGGGATACGACCTAAGCAATAGACTATGAACCATCGATCAAAAATATCGCTTTATCAATCCCGATTAAATCGGGATCAAAAAGGGCAAATTTTTATAACAATGTTGTTTTTTGTCATTATTGGTGTAACAATTATATCGGCAGAAGCAATTGTACTTTTTACAAATATCCTATCTGCTAGTACCGCAGAGCAAGGAGCGAATGCTTACTATGTAGCTGAGAGCAGTATCGAAGAAGCTCTGCTTCGGTTAAATCGTAATCCCAGTTACGCTGGGGGGGTACTTACTGTAGGGGGAGGCAACGCCGTGGTACAGGTGGGCAATGGAATCATTACGGCAACAGGAACCTATGGAAGTACTGTTAAAAAAATTCAAGTTCAAACAGTCAACAATAATGGCGCACTAAAAATAGTTTCGTGGAGGGAAATTTAATAATGGATTTTTCCCAAAAACATACAATAGTTTGTTATATCGATAAGAACAAAGCATTGTTCTATCAGGATGTTGATGGTTCAATGCTCAAAATGGATTTTCCGCCTGATATTATCTCCGATCAAGAACTTACCGGTAGGGAAAAACTAGAACATCTTATCGAATCCTTTCTTGAAACTAACAAATTGGAAAAAGGAAATATTATTTTTATCTATGCTCCAAATGTTACCATTGAGAAAGATTTTCCGGACGATACTCCAGGAAATAAAAATGAAGAAATTCAAAAATTCATCAATATGATCCCATTTGAAGAAATGTTGAGTAAAATTTATAAATTAAATAAAAAGACAAAGGTTGTCGCAATTAATCAAGAAATATATGAATCAATAAAAAATATTTTTGCAAAGAAAAATTTTTCAGTCCTTGGAATCATTCCATCTACAGTACTTGCGGAAACAGTCGCAGAGTTATCAATGAATATAGATTTAGCCTTTATCGCAAATAAGATATACTCTCTTAAGCAATATGGTATGGTAAATGCTGGTGAACTTAGCAATCAGAATACAAAAGAAAAATCTGGTTTAAAAAAACAAAATATCAGAATGTATGTGCTGATAATTGTTTTTGTAATACTACTTTTTATTCTTATAATCCTTGTGATAATAAAACCTTTTCCAAAAAATTCATCAAAAAACCTTCCAGTTATAAATCCGCCGCTTTCTCCAACTCCAAGCGTACCAGTGGTAAGTCAGCCGGCAACGCCAGTAATACAACCGTCTATTAGCTCTCCAAGCGGGTCAAGTATCTAACCTCAATGAACAAAAGAGCCATATAACCGGCTCTTGTTGACAGGGGAATTTCTACTATGCTATGGTTAATTTGCCTATTTTCATGAATTACTCCCCAGCACAGAAAAAAAACAAGGGCTTTATCCAGCACCAGCTTCGAAGAAGTGGTGCTGGATTTACGTTAATAGAAATCCTTGTTGTAATGGGAGTATTGTCAGTTCTTTTCTCAATTATTCTTTTTCTAATCAATCCTGCGGGACAATTCGGTAGGGCAAATAACGCACAACGAAGAAGTGATATTGCAGCAATTCTCAATTCAATAGGCGCATATACTGCAGATAATAAAGGAGTTTTACCAACTGGTATTTCAACTACTTCTGCAACTATAACAGATGCGGTAAATGGCGCTAATATCTGTGCATTGCTGGTCCCAAAATATATTCCTTCTCTCCCAACCGATCCATCCCTTAAAACAAATGATATAACTACATGCACAAACTATAACACAGGATATACGGTCGTAAAGGACGCAAATAACAGAGTTACTATTGCTGCCCCAAACCAAGAAGTTGGTGATGTAATTTCCATAACCCGATAAATCTCTAATAAATGTTTCTCGCTTGGATTGTCACAACAATATCTCTTAGGACCGTCCCCACAAATCACAAATCCCCACAGTTCCCACAAAGTCCCCACAAAGCGGTCCCCACAAATCTCTAACTAGCGACCGTCCTCACTAGCGAATCTTGAAAAGTGGTCGTTCAAAAAGATATAATCAAATAACATAGCATGAGCTATATCGTGCGCGCAATCAGAAGGACAGAAACTCAAGAGCTTAAAAAAGTATTTACTAAAACTTTAATTGAGTTTCCGGAGTATTCAAAGAAAACTCGCAGCTTTTTTGCCTCTGATCCTTACAGGAAAAGAATGATATCTCTTAATAATCGGTTTGGTGCGTTTGTAGGCGGAAAGCTTGTTGCGTATCTACTTGCAGCAGAATTTGAAGGCGGAGTTTCGTGGATTTATTGGTTCGCTGTATTAAAAAATTATCAAGCTCATGGAATAGGAACTACACTGCTAAATTTTTTTGAAAAATTATGCATAAAGCAAGGAGTTCATAGTATTATATTTTACTCGGACAAAAGAAATGTTGGATTCTATTTAAAACGAGGGTGTAGGGTAATCGGATTTGATGAAAAGAGTTATTTTGGCCCTGATGCGTATATCATGAAAAAACTTATCCAAAAACCAAATGAAAAGAAATTCTTAAAAGAATGGGATAAGTAAATTAAGTTAAAAGATGTAGTCGACTTTACTCAAGATAAACTTTATTAGGGATTAATTTTCTTGATTCTAGACATACATACAATTGCCTCATCTCTTTTTTTCCTCTATAATAAAAAATCGGTTTCTATGGATAAGATAATTATAAAAGGGGCCCGAGAGCATAACCTCAAATCTATAAATGTAGAAATTCCCAAAAACAAGCTTGTTGTTTTTACAGGTCTTTCCGGTTCTGGAAAATCTTCGCTGGCTTTTGACACTATTTATGCAGAAGGGCAGAGAAGGTATGTAGAAAGTTTGTCATCTTATGCCCGGCAGTTCTTGGGAATTATGAAAAAACCCGATGTCGATTTAATAGAGGGCTTGTCTCCTGCAATATCAATTGACCAAAAATCTACTTCTCATAACCCAAGATCAACAGTTGGAACAGTCACAGAAATTTACGATTATCTAAGACTCTTATATGCCCGGATCGGTCATCCTCACTGCCCAAACTGCGGACGGGAAATAACTCACCAGACACCCGAGCAGATAATGAATGCAATTTTTGATCTTTTAAAAAAACAAAATACAAATATAAAACTTGCAAAATTAAAAATTTTAATCTTATCTCCAATTGTCAAGGACAGAAAAGGGGAATATAGAGAGCTTTTCTTGGATCTTAAAAAACGAGGATATAAAAAAGTAAGAGTTGATAAAGAAATATTCACAGTTGATGAAAATTTTGTACTTATAAAAACAAACAAACATACAATTGATCTTGTAATTGACGAGCTTATTCTAACAAAAGATACAGACAGATTAAGGGTAGGAGAGGCTGTTGAACAGGGTCTTAAGCTGGGAAACGGAGAACTTATTATCTCAATTGTAAAAGATCCCGGTTTTACAATTCCTGAGAAACCCAAGAAAATGGAGGATGAACTGTTCTCAGAAAAATTTGCATGTCCTGTCTGCAATATTTCAATTCCGGAAGTTGAACCGCGAATTTTCTCTTTTAACACTCCTCATGGAGCCTGCCCGCAGTGTAATGGCTTAGGAACGATTCTTACGGTAGATAAGGATTTGGTATTTAATAACAACTTATCAATCTCGGAAGGCGGCATCTCACCCTTTCCAAATATTTATTATCAGGGTACTTGGTTTTCCAGAACTTTTATAAAATTTTGTGAAGAAAATAATATTCCGCTCACCAAGAGATTTTCGGAAATCCCGGATGATAAAAAAAATCTTTTGATTGAGGGAACGGGAGATAAGGAATACGAAGTCAAAGGCAAGAATAGATGGGGCAGGGAAACTGAAATATATGCAGAATTTAGGGGAATCTTAAGTGAGATAAAACAAAGGTATCACGCAACGCAATCTTCATTTATAAAAAATCAGATAGAAAGATTTATGAGATACGAGACATGCCTTGAGTGCCGCGGCGCAAGACTTAAAAAAGAAGCACTTTCGGTAACAGTGAATGGAAAATCGATAGTTGATGTTTCTAATCTTTCTATTTTTCTTTGCTTTGAATTTATAAATAATCTTAACTCTAAAATTTCACAAAGAGAGGCGGAAATCGGAAAAATGATCGTAAAGGAAATTAAAGAAAGGCTATCTTTTTTATTGGATGTTGGGCTTGATTATTTAACTTTATCTCGGGGCGCACAAACCTTAGCAGGAGGAGAAGCCCAGAGAATAAGACTTGCTTCTCAAATTGGATCAGGACTTACAGGAGTTCTGTATGTACTGGACGAACCTTCTATCGGGCTTCATCCAAGGGACAACGGGAAGCTCATTAAAACTCTTAAAAAATTAAGAGATTTAGGCAACACTGTCATTGTGGTTGAACATGACCAAGAAACAATGGAGGAGTCAGATTTTATCTTGGATTTTGGTCCGGGCGCAGGCGAGGCTGGAGGAGAAATAATTGCTCAAGGGTCAGTTTTGGAAATCAAAAAAAATAAAAAATCTTTAACAGGGGAATATCTCTCGGGAAAGAAAAAAATACAAATCTTAAGCAGTGAAGATAAGAGTCAAGCTAGTAAAAACTTAAAAATAATTGGCGCAAGACAGCACAATCTTAAAAATATTGACGTTACTTTTCCGCTTAATAAATTTATTGTAGTTACTGGAGTCTCAGGATCGGGCAAGTCAACATTAGTTAACGATATTCTTTACCATGCCCTAATGCAAAGACAAAATCCTTATCACCGCGAAAAACCCGGAAAGTTTGAAAAGCTTGACGGATATGAAAATATAAAACATGTTTTTTTGATTGATCAGTCTCCAATCGGACGAACTCCAAGAAGTAACCCCGTAACATATACGGGCTGTTTTACTTATATAAGAGAGTTATTTGCGAAAACAAAGGAAGCAAGGCTAAGAGGATATAAATCTGGCAGATTTTCATTTAATGTAAAAGGGGGGCGATGTGAAGTCTGCCAGGGAGGAGGACAAATAAAAATAGAAATGCAGTTTCTGCCGGATATTTATGTAAAATGTGATCAATGCGACGGACTTCAGTATAATAAAGAAGCTTTAGAAGTTTTGTTTAACGGTAAAAATATTGCAGAAATTTTGGCAATGAGCGTCTCCGAAGCTCTCTTATTTTTTTCATTTGTACCGGGTCTCTCACATAAACTTCAGACTTTAAACGACGTTGGATTATCCTATATAAGACTTGGCCAATCGGCACCAACTCTTTCAGGCGGAGAAGCACAGAGAGTAAAACTTGCAACAGAACTTTCAAAAAGAGGCGGTCAGTCTTTGTATCTTCTGGATGAACCAACAACGGGTCTTCACTTTGCAGATTTGGAAAAACTTTTGATTGTACTAAAAAAACTTGTTAAGCAGGGAAACACTGTTATAACAATAGAACATAATTTGGATGTTGTAAAAAATGCAGATTACATTATAGATCTTGGGCCTGAAGGCGGAGAAAAAGGCGGAGAGGTCATTGCCTTCGGAACACCACAAGAGCTTTTAAGAAATCCAAAGTCTTATACTGGACATTTTCTCAACAAAAAACTGTAAAAATTCTAAAAATAAATATATACTTAATTTAATGAAGAAAATTATTTCTTTCCTTACTATTTTTTTGCTATTTATTTTACTTTTTGCTTCAAAAACTTATGCGGCTTCAAATTTTTCTACAGATTATGATATAAACTATAAAGTTTTTGAAAACGAGAATACACATGTTGAAATAAATATTACTCTGACCAATCAAACTTCGACATTCTACGCATCCTCGTATAAAATTCAGGCGGGATTTTCGGACATTCAAAATGTCAAGGCTTTTGATTCTGATGGAAACATACTTGGCAGTGTATATAAAGACAACGAAGAACAAACAATTGAAGTAAATTTCAACAAGAGAGTAACAGGCATTGGAAACAAACTTAATTTTAATATATCGTTCGATACTAAAGAGGTTGCCCAAAAATTAGGAAACATATGGGAGATAAATATGCCGGGATTTTCTCCCAAGTCAAATTACTCAAGTCTTAATGCCCAGGTAACTGTGCCGCCAAGCTTTGGAAGGCCGGCTTATGTTAAACCGCAAATTAAGGACCTTGCGCAAAAAGGGAACACTTATTTCTTTACCAAAGAACAGCTTGAAAAATCCGGAATCTCTATGGCATTTGGAGAAAGCCAAATTTATAAATTTAATCTTACATATCATCTCCAAAATAAAAATCTATTTCCAATAAGAACCGAGATTGCTCTGCCTCCAAATACGAACTACCAGGACGTGCAAATAGAAAATATTGATCCAAGACCCGCAAATGTGAGAGTAGATAATGACGGGAACTGGCTGGCTGAATATTCGCTGCCTCCTGGTAAAAAAACGGATGTGGAAGCGAGGGGTAAGATAAAAATATCGCTTTCTCCAAAAAAAGAACCCAAAACAGACAATGAATTGTCAAAATACTTAGAACCGAACACTTATTGGGAAGCGGATAATGACAAGATAAAAAAGCTTGCTCAGTCTTTAAAAACACCCAGAGCAATTTATGATTATGTTTCGGGATATCTTAAGTATGATTACTCAAGAGTTTCCTCAAATAAACCAAGGTTAGGAGCTCTAAATTTAATGGATGACCCTTCATCTGCGGTATGCCTTGAATTTACAGACCTTTTTATAGCACTCTCAAGAGCAGCGGGAATACCGGCAAGAGAGATAGACGGATACGCATACACACAAGATTCCAAAAAAAGACCTCTTTCTTTAATCAAAGATATTCTTCATGCATGGCCGCAGTATTACGATAAAGACCTTAAAACTTGGGTAATGGTTGATCCCACGTGGGCAAATACAACAGGGGGTATAGATTATTTTGATGTCTTAGATTTTGACCACATAGCATTTGTAATAAAAGGTGAAGACAGTAATTATCCCGTGCCGGCCGGCGGGTATAAGCTCGCGGGGAATGAGGGATTAAAAGATGTTAATGTTAGTTTTGCTAATGTTTATGAAGAAGAAAATCCGACTTTGCAAATTGTTCAGAACATGCCCAATAATATAGTATCCGGATTTCCTTTTTCGGGAAGTCTTTTAATCAAAAATGCCGGAAAAACTCTAGCACCTGCTCAAAGCATAATTATCTATACGTCTGTTCTTGCCCCCCACTATCAAAGACTTACCATAAGTGAAATTCCGCCCTATGGTAACCTGATTATCCCAATAACATTTTCAAAAACTTCATTTTTGACAAATAGGCAAGATCTAATTAGAATATCGCTTGGAGGAAATACACTTTTCCATAAAGTTAAAATAATCCCAATCTTTTTAAGTAAGTGGGCTCTTTTAGGAGGTGGCGTAATTGCTTTTGGAATACTCATCATATCGATCATTGTCCTCAAACCCTGGAATTTACCTATTTTTAGATCAAAAGGGTAATGTTCTATATGTCGGAAAAGCTAAAAATCTTAAAAAGAGAGTAGGCAGTTATTTTATCAGCAGGTCTTCGCTTCTTGAAAAAACAAGGATTCTTATATCCAAAACCTCAAAGATTAAAACAATTAACACCCATTCCGAGATAGAAGCCCTGCTCCTTGAAGCAAATTATATAAAAAAATATAATCCGGTATACAACTCCAGGCTAACAGACGGCAAGGCATATCCCTTAATTAAAATAACCGTCAAAGATAAGTACCCCAGGATACTTGTGGCAAGAAGAATTGAAGATGAAAAGAACGATCTGTATTTTGGTCCGTATCCAAACGCGGGTGCAATGAGATTGGTGCTAAAAACTATAAGAAAAATTTTTCCGTACATATCTCTTAAAAATCATCCCAGGAAAATCTGTTTATATTACCATCTGGGACTTTGCCCATGCCCTCCGGTATTTGATTCGGTCGAACTTAAAAGAGATTACAAAAAAAATATAAAACGAATTGTGCACTTTCTTAAGGGAAATACAAAAAAAATTTTAAAAGATTTAGAAAAGGAAAGGAATATTTTAAGCAAAAGGGAAGAATATGAAAAAGCAAATAATCTTCAGGAAAAAATTAACTCAATCTTAACTGTTACAAACCCTTCTTACCTATCTTTTGACCATAAAGTTAATCCCAACTTAGATGAAGACATCAAAAACGAAGAGCTCTCGAGCTTAAAAAATGAACTTAAAAACACAGAATCGCAAGTTTCCTCTCTTTCGAGAATCGAATCCTTCGACATATCAAATGTCTCAGGGAAGTTTGCCGTAGGCTCCATGGTTGTTTTTTTAAATGGAGAAAAAGAAAAATCCCTCTATAGAAGATTTAAAATTAGATTTACAAAAGGACAACCAAATGATTTTGCGATGATCTCAGAAGTTATATCCCGAAGATTAAATCATAGCGAATGGCCACATCCTGATTTAATAATAGTAGACGGAGGAAAAGGGCAAGTCTCTTCTGTGGTTAAAGTTTTAAAAAGAAAAAATTTAAATCTTGCGCTAATTGGGATTGCAAAAAGGGAAGAAACAATTATTACATCGAATCTTTTAGAAATTAAACTGCCAAAAAACTCAAAGGCCCTTCTTTTGGTAATGAGAATTCGGGATGAAGCCCATAGATTCGCAATCACATATCACAGAAAACTCCGCTCAAAAACGATGAGAGGTTAGTTTCTTGAGATTTCGTAGGTGTAGGGGAGATATAAGAAAGACGCCGGCGGGTCATCTAGAATATATTTTTGAAAATCAGAATATATTTTCTTTCTTTCATTTATGTCGGCAGTTTTTCGACCGTCTTCTAAAAGCTTATCTATTCTTAAGTTTTTATATCCGGATATATTACTGTTCTGCTCAGAATGCCATAAAACATACTGATCCGGATCTTTAGACAAATTTAAATCTCCTAAAAACATCTGAAAATTGGAAGGGATAGTCTCAACGACTTCTATTTTTGCGTTAATACCTATTTTTTTAAAATTGTCCGAAATTATTTTGGCCGATCCCTTATACTGGGAAAAAGTTTTTAAAACAAACTTTAATTTTGAAGAATCAGACGCACTTTCCGATGCATCCAGCAAATTTTTGGCATGTTCCATATCCTGAATGCGGATGTTTGTTCCTTGATTCACCCAGGAATTAGGAGAAAACGGGCTTGGATTTCTTTCTCCATTTTCAAATTTATCGGGTATAGCGTAGGACAAGGCTTCCCTTATTTTCTTTTCCGACAAAATCCTATCTTGCGTGTTGTAAAAAAGTGTTATCAATTGTCTGTCGTTTAAGACTTTTTTTACCGTAACGGATTTAAAAGAATTTAACTTTGTTTTTTTAAAAGTTGTATCATGAATGCCTGAAATTTTAGAAACTTCACCCATCACAAATGCGGTTTTTACAGCATCCTCCGTAGGGAAAAATTGGTATCTGACCACCTTTTTATCCGAGTCGGTGGAAACCAAACTTATGGACGTTACAAAATCACCATTAAGCTTTACAGACTTAATGCTATATTCTCCCAGCCCTACAAACCCTTTTTTAAAAATCGGCCGGGAAACTGTAACCGGGAATGGAGAGTAGGCATCTTTTAATTTAAACTTTATTGTGTAATCATCGGGTCTTGTTATTGAAGCATCCGAAAAGTTATAACTTACGTTTTTGGAAGTCAGGTGTGTACCGTCTGAGAAGTAGATATCTCTCCGAAGATAAAATGTGTATTCTTTGCCATTGTCCCCGATTTTCCATGCTCCTGCTATATCCGGCTTAACTGTTCCGTCGTAAGAAACATATGTTAAACCTCTGGATACCATTTTAAGAATAGGAGAGGGAAGATCATTAATAGTAAATGAACCTGCCATTCCAATTGTTTCTTTTTGAATAAACGGAAAAGTAGAAGGAATAACCTGTGATAAAACTTTTAAAGCAAAAAACGCTAAAAGCCCAATAACAAAGAAGATCAATATTGAGCGCCCCCATTTCTTAAAATAGGCTTTAATAAGCCAAAATATCAGACGGCGTCTAAATACAATCATAAATTCAAATTATTTTATCGTGGGGCAAAAAGTAGAGACATCAAGCCAAACAACCCGGCAAGAATTACGGTAGCCCATATTAAAATTTTTTCTATACTTTGTTTACTTCTATAAAACTCTCCACCGCCGCCGCCGAAAGTTTTTGAAAGACCCGATCCCTGCATTTGAAGAAGAATAGCTCCGATAAGAAGAACGGGAATTAATATTTGAAGAATGGTCTTTAAAATCATATCTTAAGATTATATATTTTCTGCTATAGCCTTTGCAAGCTTTACCGAGTCATGATACAGAGGAAACTCTTCATCTATCAAATCTTCCCGGACAACCTTAAAAGGTAATTTAATCTGGCCGTTTAAAAGCGGTACATAGTTGTATTGATATTTCCATTTAGCAGGGATTTCAGGACTCTGATTGCTATTTAAGAAAAAAATGTCAAAAAGTGTATCTCCACAGTGTTTTTTTATTGCTTTTGCAAAATCTTCTATCGTATATTTTGGCGTCTCAAAAGGCTTATTGGCTACGTTTACAACAAATAATTTCTCGGCTTTTGACTGCTTTATAGCAAGTAAGATATCTGGAACCATAATAGTAGGAAGAATGGTTGTATATAAATCGCCCGGACCGGCAATAATTACATCTGAATCTATTATGGCATCTTTGACTTTTTTATCAACCGGAGGGTTCTTGGGTCTTATAAATAGCTTTTCGATTCGCCCTTTAAATTTTCCCAAATCAATATTCTCTTCGCGGGTTACGATGTGCCCTGTTGAGGTTTTTGCCCAAATAGAAATAGGAGTCATCGTAGAAGGGTAAATCTTTCCTCGGGTTTTGAATATTTTCTGAAGTTCGATTAAGCCTTTATTGAAATCATTTTTTATAGAACTTAAGGCAAGAAGTATTAAGTTGCCCAGTTTTTGTCCGGGCAAAAGGTTGTCGGGGCCATACCGCTGTCCTCTGAATCTGTATCTTAAAAGATCGATTAATATCGAATCGGCATCGGATAATGCAACCATGCAGTTTATGATATCTCCCGTTGGGAATGTTTTATAGTATCTCCTAAGCCTTCCTGCAGATCCGCCATCATCTGCCATTGAGACCACAACAGTTATATCCGAAAAGTATTCTTTAATACCTCTTAGTAAATTTGCTGTGCCGACTCCGCCGCCCAAGCAGACTATTTTTTTATCAGCCATGATAGGAAGGTGATTATAGCAGATAATGCAAGACCGCACACTATAAATGCGAGGATTTGATTGACAGAGGTTTTGGGAATTGCAAATCCAGCGTAAGAAAAACCCGCAAATACAAATGACGTAATCTTTATTTGAGGTACAAAAAGGGTAAGAAGATAAAGAATTATTACATTTGTAAAAAAAGAAAACGCGCCTAGGGTCACAAGGTTTAAGGGAAGTGTTAAGATGTTTAAAACAGGTTTTATCAGAAGGAATATTATAGAAAGAGCTACTCCGCCCAAAAGATAAGTCTCAAGCCCCCCCGTAATCTTTGCCCCCGGAAACACTAAGGTTAAGGCAAAAAGAGAAAAAGAATAAAATAATATAGTTCTTAAAACTGTTCTCATACTTTCTATAGTAAATAAATCAAGCACGTTTTAAAAAAATTAATTTAAATATCTTCGATAAACAACCACTGAGTACGTGCTCAATATACATTAGTTACATAATGTGCTTGATAAAATTGTATAATAATTGTATGAAAAAGCCAAGCTTCAAAGAGGAAATAAAGATTTGGGAAAAAGGCTGTGAATTTGTAATAGGAGTGGATGAGGTAGGAAGGGGAAGCTTTGCAGGACCGGTTGTTGCAGGAGCTGTAGTTTTCAGCAAGGATACTCCTTGTCAGCCTCGTACAAGGAGTATCCTTAGAGAAATTAATGACTCAAAGCTTTTAAATCCCAGAAAAAGAGAAGTGCTTTCAAAAGAAATAATAAAACATTCACTGTTATATGCAACATCTACAATCGGGCTTCCCGCCATAAATAAATTCGGAATAGGAAAAGCTACTCAAATGGCAATTAGAAAAGTTGTAAAAATAGTGCTCTGGCAAATATTAGAAATAAATAAAAGTAAACCGCCTATTTTCGTTTTAGCAGATGGTTTCCATATCCGCTATATTCGCGGGATTGGGCTTGTGAATCAAAAAGCAATTATAAAAGGGGACAGGAAAAGCATATCTATTGCCGCCGCATCCATAATTGCAAAAGTCTATAGAGACAAATTAATGAGAAAACTCAACAGAAAATATCCGGGATACGGATTTGTAAGAAACAAAGGCTATGGGACAAAATTTCATAGAGATGCACTTGCCAAACACGGACTTTCCAAAATCCACCGAACATCTTTTAACTTAGGAAAGTTTCTCTAAATAAAACTTCAATTACTAATTTCTTACCCATCGATCTTCTCTGGTAAGATTACTGTTTGAAATTCAGCTCCCATTGTGCTATTATTTCTAGCTAAATAATGAAAGAGATAAGGTTTGGAGAAGCTCCTTTAAATATTACTCTTGTATCTGCTCATGCCATGAATATGGAAGGGGGAGTTCAAAACCATATCCGTGATTACAGAAGATTTCTTCAAAGTCAAGGACATAATGTCCTTATTCTTGCGCCCAGAAACTCCCAAGATCAGAGTGAAGAAGGGGTAATTTATCTAGGTAAAGCAAGACGTATCAATTTTCAGGGGACTATAGTCCATACGGCCATTCTTCCGGTAAATCCATTTGAACTAAGAAGGGTTCATAAAAGATTTAATCCGGATATAGTTCATCTTCACTCTCCGGAGATATCTGTTCCGTCTCTTCAGTTTCTTGCACAATCCGACTCAAGCAATTTTGCAACATTCCATGCTCAATATAATAGGCGATGGATTTATAATTTATGGAGACCAATTGGAATTGCTTTGGGCAGGAAACTTTTGGGAAAAATTGTTGTTTCTCAAGCTTGTAAAGATATGTTCTCGGCGTACTACCCGGGTGATTATAGAGTTATTCCAAACGGAATCAATACAGAAAGGTTTAATCCTCAGACAGAACCCATTAAGAGATATCTGGACGGAAAATTTAATATTGTTTTTATCGGAAGACTGGAGGACAGAAAAGGCTTAGGATTCTTACTGAAGGCTTATCAGAAGATAAGAAGTCAAACAGATAGGCCTCGTTTAATAGTAGTCGGGGATGGGCAGCTTAAAAAAGAGTATCAGAATTACGTAGAGAAAGAAGGAATACGAGATGTTCACTTCGAAGGAAGAGTGCCAAATTACGACGTCCCCGCATATTATGCAACCGCACGTGCAAATGGAATTTACTGTTCTCCTGCATATAAAGGGGAGAGCTTTGGGATAGTGCTTTTAGAAGCGATGGCATCCCGAGCTCCTGTAATCGCGGGGAATAATGAAGGATACCGACAGGTAATTGGGACTAGAAACGAAGGAATTTTAGTTAAACCACAAGATACCGATCTTTTTGCAAGGGAAATTGCGCTTCTTATGGAAGACGAGGAGCTACGTCGTAGAATGGCAGATGCCGGACAAGCAAAGGCAAGACTTTTCGACTGGAAATATGTTGGCAAGCAGATACTTTCTTATTACGAAGAGTGTCTAACCCCAAAATCATAATTCATACAATATTTATTTTAAAACTCTTACATATCTTTATTTTTATAATTTAAAGGATACGGAACAAAATTTCACCAAACCGCTCTAAAGACTTATGGCCTCTCTGACATCCACCGCACATCTTTTAATCTAGGAAAGTTTTTGAGTCCAGAGTATGATAAAATAAAATAATCTTGTTATGAAAATTCTATTTGCTGTTTGGGAACTTGATCCCTTTTTCAAAGTAGGAGGTTTGGGCGATGTAGCCAGGTCATTTCCTGCCGCTTTAAAAGAAAAAGGGGTAGATATTAGAATCGTCCTGCCGTATTATAAAGTTCTGAAGCTGGGCAGGCAGAGAAGAGTTATGGTAGGTGAAATCAGATGTTTTTACGATAATAAAAACAGAGATGTAGAAATTTATAAAGTGGAACATCCAATAAGCAAAATACCGGTTTATCTTATTAAAAATAAAAAATATCTGGATATTGCTAAATTTCCAGACACTTTCGCTTTTTTCTCTTTGGCTATTGCAGAGATTATAAAAAGTAATATTCTCTCCTGGGCTCCGGATATAATTCACTGCAATGATGTCCATACAAGCTTAGTTCCGCTCCTTTTAAAAGAAAAAAAAGTTCAAATCAGGACACTTTTAACCATCCATAATCTTTCCCACCAGGGAAGAACAGGTATTGACGTTTTGGATAAATTAGAAATAGAAACTTCCAAATGTGCGGTTTTGCACTGGGAGATAAAGTCAAGAAAAGTGAATTTCTTGATGGAAGGCATAATACACGCAGATGTAATAACCACAGTTTCCCCAACATATGCCAGAGAAATCTTAACAGAAGAGTACGGATCCGGTTTGGAAGATGTCCTTTTAGGAAAAGAGGGAAGGATCTTTGGCATACTCAACGGAATTGATAACAATTGGCACCATGTGATGGCCAATAGAATGGTCAGATATCCATATTTGTTGACAAAGGAAAACATTGCAAAAAATAACGGATTGAAAGTTTACTCATGGGAGGAAGGGAAAAAGTTAAATAAACTATACTTGCAAAAAAAACTTGGATTAAAAGTAGATCATGGAATACCCTTGGTTTCTTTTATTGGCAGGTTCGATCCATATCAAAAAGGGGTCGATATTATCCACAAAATGCTACTGCGAATCAATTTAGAAAAATGTGAATTTGTCATTTTAGGCTCAGGCGACCCGCATTGGGAAGAAAGATTTCAATGGCTTGCCAAATTTTATCCCAAAAATATTTCCTGCAATTTCATTTTTGACGAAGTTTTGGCTCATCAGATTTATGCCGGATCAGATTTTGTTCTCATCCCTTCCAAATTTGAACCATGCGGTTTGGTACAGATGGTTGCCATGTTTTTTGGAACACTACCAATTGCCCATGCGACCGGCGGTCTTCGTGATTCTATAAAAGACGGTGAAACCGGTTATCTTTTTAATAAGTACTCCTCTACCTCCTTGGAATATTCTTTAAATAGAGCTATTGGGATTTGGTTACAAGATAGAAACCGATACAAAACAATGGTTGAAAACGCTATTAAAATGGATTTTTCCTGGGACAAAAGCGCACACGAATATTTAAATCTTTACCAGAAGTTAATAGATGGAGAGCTATAAAGAGTTATAAATGTAATCGCTACAATCGCTATAGAATCGATTACTCAATACTACGAAGATACTGGAGAAAGTTTCCGGGCGTTAATGCAAGTATACCTAAATCCTGTTTTATTTTCTCAATCTTAAAATCTTTAACGTTATAGGTGATTAAAAAATTTGCTTTTGCCGCTTTGGCGCCTGCCAGTATATGCGCATCATTTTCATCCAGAACATACTGCTTAAAAGATTCTTTTATTTCAGATAGTGATTCTGAGAGTATGGCAACCTCAAGATTGTTTTTAATAAGCGTTGTTAACATATCACTTCCTATGCCTAATCTTTTAATAACTGTCTCCAGTCCTTTCTTTGATAATGAAGAGATAAAGATTTGAATAGAAGTGATACTTAGTAAAAAATGCGCTGCTCCCAACTGCGATAGAAAAGAAGAAACTACCACATCCGAATCAACAAAAATTCGCATAGAAAATTATAGGCGCTTGCGGATTTTTTTTAGTTCATCTTCAATGCGTGGAAGGTTTTTTTTATCGTTTTCCTGCGCAAGATATAAATCACTGTCAAGACCCGTAAACAAAAAAGATATAGAACTGGAAGGGATTCTATAAACCTTCCCTAATTTCTTCGCTATAATTTCTCCTCGATTGATGAGTTCATAGATGGTATTTTTGCTTAATTGGAGCATTTTAGCAACTTGTTCAGGAGTATACGCTTTTGTATCTGAAATTGTACTAAACATGACTATATAGTACCAAACAACACTAAAAATGTCAATAGGTTTTTTAACAGAGACCGTAGTGACAAAACCAAGCCAAGAATGGATACCTGAAAAGCTTCGGCCGTGAGCTCAGCCGAACGGTGAAATCATGTTTGACGTGGTGAAATATCCCCACTACCCTCGTCCATTTATAATGCGAGCCATTCCTCCGTAAGATTGACCTGAAATTATTCAGCAAATATTTGATACAATTGGAGAGATGACTGACCTGACTGAATTCAAAAAAGTTGCACTAGATGCTGTTAAAAAAGCGGAGGAAAGAATTCTGTATTATTTTCGCAATTTGCCCAAAATAGAAACAAAAATTGACAATACGCCTGTTACCAAAGCTGACCAAGAAGCCGAAGAAATAATTGTTTCTACAGTTAAGAAAGCATTTCCATCGCATGGTTTTTTGGGAGAGGAGTTTGGTACTGATAACGATAATGCTGAATTTGTATGGATTATTGACCCTATTGATGGCACTAAAAACTTCATTCATGGGTTAAACTTTTTTGGAACTGTACTTGGTTTGAGACATCAGGGGAAAATAGTACTTGGCATTTCTAATATGCCAGCAGTTGGAGAATTACTTTATGCTTCAGAAACCGAAAAGACTACGCTCAATGATAAACTAGTCCATGTTTCTAAAATAAAAGAACTCGAAAACAGTTTCGTGAATTTCAATCCAAGCAAATTCGATAATCCAAAAGTTGTAAATATAGTAAAAGCTATTGATAAAAAAGTGTTGAATATGAGAGGTTTTGGTGATACTTATGGTTATCATCTTGTTGCCACTGGTAAAGCAGATATTTTTTTTGAATTTGGACCGAAAGCATGGGATATTTCAGCTTTCCAAATAATTATTAAACAAGCTGGAGGCAAATACTCTAACTTTGAAGGTGATGAATTTGCACTTGGAGGAACATCACTTGCTACAAACGGTTTACTTCACCAAGAAATGCTTCAGATAATTAATGCATCATAAAAGTTTAAGAAGTCTCTTTGCTATTTAATTTTCAAACAAAAATCTTTTAGCTTCGAGTGAGCCCGGAGCGAGTCGAACGCTCAACCGATTCCTTAAGAGGGAATTGCTCTGCCAATTGAGCTACGGGCCCTGTTTGATTATCTTTTCTAAAAATCTTTTATTCTTTACGCGCTTAAGATAATTTTCTCTTTTTAAAGCTTCTGCTCTTGTTTGATATTCTTCGGAATGAACTAAAATCCAAGGCCGTCCCAGCTGTGTATATGATTTAGTTTGACCAAAATTATGCTTATGTATTCTAGCATCCAGAGTACGTGTTTGCCCTATGTAATATACTCCATTCGCTTGACTCTGTAAAATGTAGGCATAAAACATGAGTTTGAAACCCGAACCGTCCCGACGAGTCGGGATGCTCTGCCAGTTGAGCTAGCGGCCCCGTCCGCTTTATAAAAAAGCGCTGATTTAGTATACTATAAGAGGTTTGTCATAACAAGATTGCCTCTGTAGCTCAACGGATAGAGCAACGGTCTTCGGAACCGTTGATGGGGGTTCGATTCCTCTCAGAGGCGCAGCGTAATAAATTACTTCGTAATTTAAACGCTGCAGAGACGTAAAAATTCTTAATTTTGTACGTCTCGCAATGTACAATTTCCTTTCATGTACTACGTTTATATCTTAAAGAGCCTCAAAGACAATAGTTTATACATAGGCTACACAACAGACTTAAAGAAAAGAATCCTTGAACATAACAATGGTTTATCCAAATCAACCAAACTCAAAAGACCATACAAATTAATTTTCTATGAGGCTTTCTTAAATAGAATCGATGCAAAACATCGTGAAGTTTATCTAAAGAGTGGCTGGGGATTCAAAAGCATAAAAACACTTCTTAAAAGATCGCTCATTTAAGTTAACGTTTTAACTACTACTCGCACTTTAAAAAATTATAAGATCTTCTTCTATCCTATAGCTTTATTTTGGATCTTTTGATATAATCTCCAACATGGTAGAAAAATCAAGAATATCAAATGGAGATGAACCGAGACATCCCGTTGACAACTCACAATATGTTCATGATGCTGTGGAAAGCTTGGCACAAGCCACAAAAATTTTCCTAGATCTAGCCCAACCCGTACAAGAAAAAATAATTACTGGTATGACCTCTATCCTTTGTGTAGTAGAAAAAAGAAACAGAGGACGGTGGTACGCTAACAGAATCGAAATTGGAACGTGGAAATTTAACACATTGGCTACTTTTAGAGGCAATGCTAAATACGATGAAGAAGAAGGAGTGGAAGAAACAGAAGAAGCTATTCTCTTAAGACAGCTCGCTGAAGGGATTAGTGAAGAATTCAGAATTTATCTGCCTGATTTATTTACTCCAATCGGAGCGTATTTGAACGCTCCATGACTACTCTGGAATCAGGTTTTCAAAATTATGGAGATACAAAAAAACATCTGAAGAGAAGTAGAAAAACCGGTGAGTTAGCGTCGGGAAGCGTGAGAAGTACGGGGGGAGTTAGCGATACTGGAAGCGCTACATTATTAAGACCACATACCGATGAAACAGACAGGCGTATTTTTTAAACTTCTTCTTCTATCCTATAGCTTTATTTTTAATCTTGTGGTATAATTCTTGTTTAAATTATGAAAAGATTCAGAGATTGGTTTAATTTTGCAATCCAATTTGCAAAAAACCACAAGATTATTTCTTTTGTTATTTTACTAACACTTATAGTAATCCTATTTATCTTAAAACCCGGAAAACAGGCTCCGATTGCCACAGAAAAAGTAAGAAAAGAAAATATTTCTCAAACAATTTCTATAACAGGCAGTATTGACTCCAACAGCACTGCAAATTTAAGTTTTAGGGTTTCGGGAAAGTTGGTTTATTTGGGAGTAAAAAAAGGAGACTACGTTTATGCCAATCAGACAATTGGAATATTAGATGAGCGAACAGTCCAGAAAAATTTAGAAATTGCCCTAATAGATTATTCAAAACAAAGATTGACATTCGACCAGACTCTTGAAAAAAATCAAAACAGAACAGCCGCAGAGTCTCTGAGCATTGATATAAAACGGGTCCTTGAAGATAATCAGTTTGATCTTGATAGGGCGATAAAATCCGTAGAGCTTGCAGATTTAGCAAAACAAGACTCTGTTTTAACAACTCCGATCTCAGGAATTGTCACAAGAGAAGACGTAGAAACCACAGGGGTAAACGTGTATTCGGCCACCATTTTTACAGTTACAGACTTAAGTTCGCTTACTTTTAAAATGGACGTTGACCAGGCAGATATTGGAAAGGTTAGGCAGGGACAAAAAGTAAAAGCTGTGCTTGATCCCTATCCGGATGAAACATCAAATTTAACAATAAATAAAATAGACTTTGTTTCCCATACAACTTCAACAGGAGGAACCGCTTTTACAGTATATGCAAATCTTGCGGGTAATCCGGATAATAAATACAGGGTGGGCATAAATGGGAATGCCCAAATTATAACTTCGGAGAAAAAAAATGTTCTTACGATTCCAGTATCAAGTATTACAGAGGATAGCAAGGTGTTTGTAAAAACAAAGAGAGGATATACAGAAAAGAAAATAAAAACAGGTCTTGGAAGTGATACGAGGACAGAAGTTATAAGCGGACTTTTTCAAAATGATGATGTAGTTGTTGAACCAACTCTTGTTCCCAAAAAAACACAAGGTTTTTAACAAGGATACTCCTTGTCAGCTTTATGCAAGGAGTATCCTTGAAGGGATAAATGATTCATGAAAAAAACAAACCTCATAAGCCTTGCAAATGTAACGAAAGATTATAACCTTGGTGATCTAACAGTAAGAGTTTTAAAGGGGATAACTCTTAAAATAAAAAATGGCGAATTTGTTGCAATACAAGGAAGATCCGGCTCTGGAAAATCAACTCTGATGAATATCATAGGGCTTTTAGACACGCCGACAGCTGGATCTTATTACCTAGAAGAAACTGATGTATCAAGTCTAAAAGAAGATGAATTGTCATATCTTAGAAATAAAAAAATCGGATTCGTTTTTCAGTCATTTAACCTTCTCCCAAGAGCAACAATTCTTGAAAATGTTGTCCTTCCGGGAATTTACGCGGGGGAAAACCCGAAAGAAAGGGATGAAAAGGCAGGAAACATTTTAGAAAAAATCGGGCTTTTGAAGCATATCAGCAAAAGACCCAATCAGCTTTCAGGAGGGGAACAGCAAAGAGTAGCAATTGCCAGAGCTTTAATGAATAATCCAGATATTATCTTAGCAGATGAACCAACCGGAAATTTGGATACAAAATCGGGGCAAGAAGTTATAAATTTATTAAAAACCTTACATAAACAGGGGAAAACCATTGTTCTTATAACGCATGAGAAAGATATTGCTAAGCAGGCGGATAGAATTATAAAACTTACTGACGGAAGAATAAATTGATATGGACTTTAACGAACTTTTTAAACTTTCGTACAGGGCAATAAATGCAAACAGATTAAGAAGTTTTTTAACAATGCTTGGTATTGTTATTGGAGTTTTTGCGATTATTTTATTAGTCTCAATAGGAACCGGACTTCAGACATTTATTACAAACCAGATAGCAGGGCTTGGTTCAAACCTTATTTTCGTTATTCCGGGAAGAATAGGGGGAGCAAGGACTCCGGGCGGAGTTGTATCTAACAAGCTCGTTGTTGCCGATGCTAAAACTTTACAGCTAAAACTTAAGAGTCTGGCAAATGTCGCACCTGTTGTTTCGCAAATTACAACAGTTAAATATAAAAATAGGGAAAATAAGGGAACTACCATTTTTGGGACAACTTCAAACTATCCAAAGATTGTTCAGAATGCAACAATAGAACGGGGAAGCTTTTTTTCCAAAAGCCAGGAACAGTCCGGAGCAAGAAGCGCAGTTATAGGTCAAACTGTTCTGAATAATTTATTTTACTCGCAAAACCCTATCGGAAAAAGATTTTTTATTGGCAACAATATATATACAGTCCTAGGTGTGATTAATAAAAGGGGAGCCGTCTTTGGAATAGACCAGGACAATGTTGTAATTATTCCGCTTTCTGCGGCTCAAAGACAGTTTGGGTTAACTCATGTTAATACTATATTTATCTCGGTAAATTCTTCTTCTTCTGTTTCAAGAGTAAAAGAGCAAACCAAAAAAATTTTACTCGGGCACTTAACAGAAGATGACTTTACTATTCAAACCGCAGAATCAACGCTTTCTATTGTTTCAAACATTACAAACATTCTATCTATTGCTCTTGGAGGCATTGCTGCGATATCATTATTAGTTGGGGGAATCGGAGTTGCAAACATAATGCTCGTATCTGTAACAGAGCGAACCAGGGAAATAGGGCTTAGAAAAGCGTTGGGGGCAAAACGATCGGACATATTAAAACAGTTTTTGCTTGAGGCGATAATGCTTTCCTTAACCGGAGGAATAATAGGAATTATCCTAGGACTTTTCGGATCAATAGTACTTGCACGATTTCTTGTTTCTCAGGTAACTTTATGGTCTGTCTTTATAGCATTTGGTTTTTCTGTTGTAGTAGGAATTGTTTTTGGAATGGCTCCAGCGATAAGGGCTTCAAAACTTTCTCCCATAGAAGCCTTAAGATATGAATAAAAACCAGAAGAGAAAAGAGCAACTATTTTCTTTTATAAAATTTTTGATAGGCTGGCCGATCTCCGCAATTGCAATTTTTTTTATTTTTAGAATTACATTTTTAAAGTTTGATCTTGTTAAGTCTTATATAAAAACACCCGAACTAATTCCTTTTTTTGCAGGGCTAATCTGTTTTATTTTATTTTATTTCGGAAGAGCATTTGTCTGGAAAAAACTTCTGGAGGAAAGAGGACACAACATTGAATTTAAAGAAGTTTCTTATTTATGGGGGTTATCCGAGCTTAAAAGATTTGCTCCCGGAAATATCTGGTCTTTTTTGGGCAGAACATTTTCCTTTTCTAAAAAGGGCGTTGACAGCAAAACAATAATTTCCTTAATTTTTGCAGAAATTGGATTATTTATTATGGCGAGCTTACTACTCTCTCTTTTTTCGATTCAGTTTATACTGCCATATATTTTTTCCATACATACCTATTCAATTTTTGTTGTTCCCCTTATAACTTTTTCTGTTATTTTAATAAGCCTGCTATTCTTATTTAATAGAAAATATATTGAGAGCTCAAAGCTTAAGTTTTTTAAAAATTTTCTCCCAGGCTTTAGTCCTTACACCAATTTTGTTTTATTGTCAATCTCAGTTTTTTCCTTATTCTTTTTTGGTCTTGGAACATTCTTAACAATTGCATCAGTCGTATACCTGCCTGTAAATCTTTTTCTGCCTCTAATAGGTTTTTTCGTGCTTTCTCTTCTCTTGGGCTATCTATCTTTTATCACTCCTATGGGACTTGGCGTAAGGGAGGGGATAATATCGATAGGTCTTTTAAGCACACTTGGTCTTCAGCTTGCCGGATTTGCCGCTATCTTTGCAAGAATTGTTCTTATTCTATCGGAAATGATTTTTATTTTGCTTGCAACTTTTTGGAAAAATATAAAAGACAATAAATTCCTGAAGATAGAAAATTATATTAGAAATCATTTACACGAAATTATATTGCTTTTGATGATTACTGTTTACATAATGTATTTCCTAACAGTCAGTTTTTTAAGGTACGATAATTTTTTTACAGGGAGATTTGATTTAGGAAATATGGATCAGGCGGTATGGAATACAATACACGGACGGATTTTTAAAATAACAGACCCAAACGGAACCGACATAATCTCGCGTCTTTCCTTCCATGCGGATTTTCTCCTTATACTGATTTCTCCTCTTTATTTAATCTGGTCACATCCTAAGATGCTGCTTCTTCTTCAATCGGTAGTTTTGGGATTTGGCGCGCTATTCGTATACTTGATTTCCAAGAACGTGTTGAAAAATAAAAATATCTCTCTTGCTTTTTCATTTTCCTATCTCTTAAATCCCTCTCTTCAATTTAGTAACTTGTATGACTTTCATCCGGTGACGCTTGCAACAACTTTTCTGCTAGGCGCATTTTATTTTCTTATTAAGAAAAGGTATCTTTGGCTTTCGGTTTTTCTAATGTTAGCGGCTTTGACTAAAGAGCAGGTTTGGGTCATCGCATCTTTGTTTGGAATCTATTTATTTTTTGTCAATAAAAAAAGATTTCTAGGAATTTTATTAACAGTTTTTTCACTGAGTGTCTTCTATTATTTAATTACCAAAGCAATACCGCAAGCTGCAGGAGCCCAGCATTTTGCTCTCTCTTATTATTCTGACTTCGGAGAAAGTCCTCTTGTTATTATTAAAAATATATTTCTATCACCTGGTAAGGTAATCGGAACATTACTTCATAAAGAGCAGCTTATTTATTTAATACGAATTTTTTCTCCTTTAGGATTTTTATCACTCTTTTACCCTTTGATTCTTGTTTTTGCCATTCCGGATTTTTTTATAAATTTATTAAGTAATAATGTTCAGCTTAGAGAAATATACTATCAATATACGGCAACTATTACGTCATTTATTTTTATTTCCGCAATTTACGCAGTTGTAATCGTAAAGAAATGGTTTCCAAAAATACCACTTAAACTCTTTACTTGGTATATACTCACAACTGCTGTCCTAGGCGCTTATTATATTGGGCCATTGCCCGGCTCTAAAAATCCAAGCATTAGTGTGTTCACCCGCCAGCTCCCGGAAAGAAAAATTATTAATGAATTTCTTGAACGTATACCGCCTCAGTTTAGTATAGCCTCAACAAACAATCTTGGTTCCCATTTGTCCCACCGTCAAAAAATATACACTATTCCGGTTGGAATAAATAAAGCAGATATAATTGTTTTTCTTCTAAATGATTCTTTTGCGCAGCCTTCTTTAAAAGCGCAAATCGAAACAGTAAGTAAAATGAAAAAAGATAAGAATTATATTCAGGTTTTTAAACAGGGCGACTTTGTAGTTTTTGAAAAGAGAAATTTATACCTTGAAGAAAACGAGAAAAAAATAAAGCAAGTTAAGTTGTTTCCCTTATCTATTCCATCGCTTGCTCACAGAGACTATGAAAAAGGAGAAATCAGAATAGAAAAGAAAGTAGAAACTAATAAATCATTTACAACCTACACTGCTTCTTATTCCTCAGACGGACTTAAGGTCTATACGCTCTTAAATATTCCAAACACACCTAAACCTGCGAATGGTTTTCCTGTTATTATCGTAAACCACGGATATATAAATCCTCAAGGCTATGATACTGTATCTTCCTATAAAAGCATTACCGATTATTTTTCTCAAAATGGATATTTAGTATTAAAACCCGATTACCGAGGCAATGGCAAGTCCGAAATCGACAACAAGGCCTTGATGCGCTTTGCGTATCCTATTGATGTAATGAATTTAATCTCATCAATTTCTAGTATCAAAGAGGCAGATAGCAGTTCGGTCTACTTATGGGGACATTCAATGGGGGCAGAAGTAACTTTGAAAGTTCTAGAGATAATAGGAAAAAACGAAGAGCTTTCAAAAAGTGTTAAAGCTGCTGTTTTGTGGGCGCCGGTAACAGATCCTCTAAAATGGTTTTCAAGACAAAACCTTCCAAGACTTGAGGAGAGAGTAGTCACTCCTTTTCCGTACTCAAAAACTTTTCAGATTCTGGGAAAACCAGAAGACAACCCTAAGCTTTGGGAAAGCATCTCACCTCTATCATATCTTTTGGATATAAAAACCCCCGTACAGATAGTTCATGGTACAAATGATAAAACCGTACCTTACCAATGGTCTATTGAGCTATTTAACGATCTTAAAAGTCTTTCGAAAAATACAAAGTTTAATCTTTATGATAATGCCGGGCATAATTTAAATCCCAAATGGGAGGAAGCTACAAGGGATTCTCTAATGTTCTTTAAGAGTTTTTAAAGGAGATTTCCCAACTTAAGCCTCTTGTCTTAAATCTTGAAAAGTTCTACGATAGTAATATGGTTACTGTTGTTAAGGCCTCGGGACAGAAAGAGCCATTCTCCGAAATCAAGGTTCGAAATTCTATAAGAAGATCGGGAATTCCTCAAGAGATTCAGGAGCAAGTTTTAGCGCATATAAAAACAAAGATTCATGAGAATATTCATACATCGGAAATCTATAGGCACATTATTGAATTTCTAGAAACTTCTCCTCAACCATTTAATAAAACGAGATATACTCTCAAGCAAGCAATAATGGATCTTGGACCAACGGGGTATCCGTTTGAGGATTATGTAGCTGAAATTCTAAAAATTGAGGGATATCAAACTCAAGTAAGGCAAATTTTAGAAGGAAGATGTGTCTCTCACGAAATTGATATTATTGCCGAAAAAGACGGGCAAAAGATATTAATAGAAGCTAAATTTCATAATAGTCCGGGGACAAGATCGGATGTTCATGTTTCTTTATATACAAAAGCACGTTTTGATGATTTAAAAGATAAGTATAATTTTACCCAAGGATGGATTGTTACAAATACAAAAGTAACTGCAGATGGAATAGAGTATGCGCGTTGCAATGGAATGAAAATTATCGGATGGAACTACCCGGAAACAGGAAGCCTAAGGGATCTAGTCGAAAAAGCAAAGCTTTATCCAATAACAGCCCTCCAGTCTCTTTCGCAATCACAAAAACAAAGTCTTCTTGATCAGAGAATAGTTCTGTGCAAAACTATTTGTAAAAATCAGAATCTGCTGAACCAGTTTGACATATCGGATGATAAGAAAAATAATCTTAAAGACGAATTAAACTTTGTCTGTAACATTATTTAAAACTTTTAATTACAATTTTGCTAATTTGGTCCTTTCATATTTATCTGCCATATAGCCATTGGGTACTGTAGTTAGCTTATCTGAATAAAGAAGAAATCCATTCCTAATAGTATGATCTCCAAATTTATCATTTATCTTATCAACTGCTTTTAGAACATTACTCTTCTTAAAATCTTTATCAAATAAAGACAGGGAAATATTGTCAGAATCTTCAAGGCTTGACACCCAAACGCTTATTTGCCTTATATAAGAATCTTTTGCAAAAAACTTTTCCTTATCATCTTCAAGTAAGTTATTGAATAGATGAAACACTTCCTGCGAATCATCAAAATAAAAACCGTAGGTTTTGCGCTTATGAATATCTATATTCCCCTGCAAAGAAAATCCTAAAGTTCTTGCTTTTTTATTCAGTTTTCTAAGCTTTATTGATATCTCTTCCCAAAGCTCATAAGTATTTTGAAGTATTTTTCTTTTATCATATTCGTTTTGGGGTAAACAATAATTTCTTCCGATTGATTTTACCTCAGGTGCTTGAGTATAGGGTATTATTTCTGAATTATCTTTTCCTTCTGAAATATTTCTGAGAAATTGCGCCTCTGCTTTTCCAAATTCAACAACTAACAGGTCGTGCGAGATATTACGAAGATCAAGAAGTGTTGTAACTCCTATTTTATTTAACCTGTCTTTAATTCTCTCTCCGATTCCGCAAATATCTGTAAGTTTTGCGCTTTTATAAATCTCATCTATGTTTCGGTAAGTTATTTCAAATACACCATCCGGCTTATTAATTCCTGATGCCAATTTTGCCAAAAGTTTATTATGGGAAATTCCAAAAGAGGCAGTTATATATTCTCCTATTTCTTCTTTTATGCTTTTTTTAATCTGAGAAATAATTTCATAAAGTCCATTAAATAAATGAGTGGTCGGCGTAACATCAATAAAAACCTCATCGATTGAGAATAGCTCAACAAATGGGGAATAGTCCTTACAAATATTGATAAACTTTTTACTAACTTGCCAATAGTTAACAAAATCAGCTGGCATAAGAATAAGCTCTGGGCAAATCTTTTTGGCTTCATAAGTTCTTGAACCTGTCCCGATGCCCAGTTTTTTTGCCTCTCGACTAGATGCAATAATACAGGTTCTTCCGTTTGTTGCCGTAACTCCTATGGGTTTTCCCCGAAGCCTGGGATTACATTGCTGTTCAACACTGGCGAAGAAAGAATCAAAATCGATGTGAAGAATGATTCTTGCTAAGTCCTGAGCTTGCTTGCCCTGAGTCAGTCGAATGGGTCGAAGGATATCCACTAGAAATAAAGTAGAACATTATTCGAAAAAAATCAATACGACAAAGAGGAATTTACTATGTCAATTACAAGGAGTATCCTTGATGAGCATGATAGGGATACTCCTTGACAAGGAATCTAAAAGTTGCAACACTGAATTTATGCCAACGAAAAACACAATTAAAATATACATTGAAAATGGTTATTATCACATTTTCAATAGAGGCGTAGATAAAAGAGAAATTTTTCTTGATGAACAAGATTGCATCACTTTTCTTCATTATCTTAAACTCTATTTATCATCTCCCGAGATTCTACAAAAGGAGCAGAAATTTTTGTCGCCCAGATTTTCTTATAAGATCATGAATCTTAACTTAAATAAAGATATTCACCTCATCTCTTTTGCTCTTATGCCAAACCACTTTCATTTGCAAGTAAAACAATTCCCAAAAGAAGGTATAGAAAAATTAACTAGAAGGGTATTAACAAGCTATGTGCAATATTTCAATAAGAAATATGAAAGAATAGGAACTCTATTTGAAACGACATACAAGGCAGTTCTATTAAAAAACGACGAACAACACCTTTATCTCTCTTCTTACATCCATAGAAATCCAATGAAATTAAAAAATCCAAAATTTGATTTTATACAGTTTTCCAGTTACCCCTACTATCTTGGGTTAAAACATGCTGATTGGGTAAAACCCGAGGAAATACTTACTTATTTTAGAAGCTCAAGAAATACCTCAGGGGTAGATAATTTATCTTATCAGAGTTTTGTAGAAGGCTTTAAAGAAGATCCTAGAGAAATTCTTGGAGAACTTATCTTGGAGGATAATTTTTGATTTTGGTGCTGCATAAGACACAAGATATAAGGCACAAGGATACTCCTTCACAAAGCTGATAGGGATACTCCTTGTTAAAGATCTAGAGACCGTAGGCGGAGAGAGGGGCGTTGCCGACACGATTTCGGTGAAGAGTCATTATGTATGATTCACACTGAAGCTTACCGGGAATTGTAGAAAAGCCACCGATAAAACCGTTATTTTTCAAAATCTCTATTGCGTTATTGCTAAAAGATCCATATGGGTAGGTAAAAATATTGATCGGCTGACCAGTATATTGCTCAAGCTGCTCTCTTGCGGTCTGTATTTCATATTGAATTTTCTCCGCAGGTCCATGTCCTATGGCATAATGAGACCATGTATGACTTGTTAAGAAGACCAATCCACTTGTCTTCATCTCTTTAATCTGGTCCCATGAAAGAAAATCAGAATTACCTACCAGACCTGTTGAGATCATAAGATTTATAATTATATTGTATTTCTGCGCTACCGGATAAGCATACGTATATGCGTTTTCATAGCCATCGTCCAGCGTAATTACAATACTTTTCGGAGAAAGAGTTGTATGATTTTTTAAAGCATTCACAAGTTCTTCTGCTGTGATCGTATGGTACCCATTTGACGTGAGGTATGCCATCTGCTGGTCAAAAATTCCATTATCCACGCTTCCTGCGGTTTGATTTTTCTCAATCGCCACTGATTGAGGCTGTACACGGTGATAGGTTAAAACAGGAATATTAAGACAATAGTCATTTTGAATCGGAGCATTAATTTTTTCATCTACCAGAACATTTTCTGTTATTTTATCTTCAGGAATTCCAAGCGTAGGAACAGGTGAGATTAAAGCCGAGGAAAAATTCGGCGCACAGGAAGATAAAGAATTACAGACCGAGGAATTTTGCCTAGAGCCGTAAGATAAGGTTTTTTGAACTACCTCTCCTTCTTTAATATTCTTTGCAAAATCAAAGATAAATAAAAATACTAATAAGACAGCAAGCAGCTGAAGCTTCTTTATCACAAAGGAAATAATAGCAGAATTTAATTTAAATGTAAAATAACTATAAGGTGTTACACGAACTCTGAGTTTTCCATAAAAAACGAACTCTCAATTTTCTTTAATAGTTATGTTCTTTCGTCATTCTGGGGAGTTCTGCAAAACAGAACGACTCCAGAATCTTCCTAATTTTGATTCTGAACAAGCCAGAATGACAGACAACAATTATTAATATACAAAAATAATGTTACCATATGTATATGGAAAGTTTAGAGTTCGTAAAGCTAGGAAAATTGAGAGTTCGCATTGCATAAGGTATATTGCTATACCCCGATTCGTGCACTCCCGAGGTGGCGAAGCTTTTAACATTAAGCATGGTTGGCAAAGTCTATGCTACTATATTTATAGTTCGGCAAGCTCACTATTTATAATAGTATGGATACCAAAGAAAATATAGAAAAAACCGCACCTCTTTTAAATAGCTCTTTTTCAGATGATTTTGATAAAAATAGATGGAAAAAGCAAATTCTGATTGGAATGTTTATTGTTTTACTTGCTGTCTTTACTTATTTTGTTTTACCACAAAATAAAAAATCTACAAACTTAGAAAATGGAAATAAAACTATAATTAGCCCGGCAATTACAAAATCTATCACTCAACAAACTAATACAATTAAAAGAGAAGCTATTGGTTTTTTGCCATCCTGGTCCGTTGCTAAAAAAGCAAAGGTTTATCCCAAAGACCTTACTCAGATCATCTATTTTGGACTAAATGTTAACAAAGACGGCAGTATTATAAAATACGACGAAAACAGCCTGCCTGTTTTGGAATGGAGCTATTTTAACTCTGATTATTTTGGGCAGATTAGAAAGGAAGCCTCAGGAAGCGGAACAAAAGTTTTACTGTCAATTAAATCTTTTGACAATACAACAATAGATAATATTATAAGCAGTCAAACTGCGACAAATAAATTAACCGGGCAGTTATTAGCATTAATAAAAGAATATAGTCTTGACGGAATAAATATCGATTTTGAATACTTTACAGATACCAATTTTCCCACCTCCAAATATCTTGCTACGTTCTTAGAGGAACTATCTCTAAGATTAAAAAAAAACAATCCAAAGATTATTATTTCTATAGATGTCAATGCAACTGTTGTAGTAAAAGATAAGGCATACAATATGACAGAAATTGCAAAGGCAGTTGATCAGGTAATTCTTATGGCATACGACTATCGCGGGCAAAGTTCAACGGTATCGGGACCACCCTCTCCTATTTATGGGGAAGCAAATGAACACAGTATTTCGGAATCGATAGATGCTTTATCAGGACGCGTGCCAAATGATAAATTAATTCTGGCAATTCCATTTTACGGCTACGAATGGCAGACATTCACCGACAAACACAAAAGTTCAATTGTAGAAGGCAGCGGCGCTTTAGCAACATACAAAAGAGTTAAAGAGCTTTTAAAAGAAAGAAGCGATATTATAAAATCTTGGGACGATATTTCTAAATCTCCATGGCTATCCTATATGCAGTATGGAGCGATTAAGCAAATTTATTATGAAGACGATAGATCAATTGCCGAAAAAATAAAATTCGCAAAAGAAAAAAACATGGGAGGGATTGCTATTTGGGCATTAGGCTATGAAGGAAACTATAGGCAGCCGTGGGAAGTTATAGAAACTTTGCTTGACTGAATTTTTACCTTGTGAAATACTTGATTACATGAAGACCAAATATAAACTTTTGGCAGTTGCAGGATTTTCAGCTTTGACAATTGCTCTTCTTAGCATATTTCTTTATCTCTCATTTCAGTCATTTAATTTGGCCATCGAATATTTTATGGTTGGTCTTATCGTAACTTTTGTTCTGAACGCAGTGGCAGCAATTTTACTTTTGTCAAACAGTACTTCTGGACAAATTGCCAGACTGCATGAAGGAACAAAAGCGATTGCGCAAGGCAACCTGGATTATAAAGTTGGTATCCAAACCAGAGATGATCTTGGACAGCTACCTGGATATTTCGATGAGAGGACAGAAAAACTAAAAGCATCATATTTTGAGGATTTGGAAGAAAAGGTTTCGGAAAAGAATAAAGCGTTAATGCAAAGAATTGAAGAACTGGATTCTGAACAACAAAAAAATAAAGAAGCAGAGGAAAAAACATTAATTGAAAAGACTAAAGATGAAGCCACTTTAACAAGCATCGGAGAGGGAGTTGTGGTAACAGATCCCCAAGGAAAAATTTTGGTTTTCAATCACGCAGCGGAACAAATGACCAATTGGATAGCTTCTGAGGCAGTGGGACGGTTCTGGTTTGAAACCGTTCCGGCAATGGATGAGAAGGGATATCTTATTTCGCGGGAAGACAGAGATATGTACAAAGCCTTAACCACCGGTAAAAAAGTTTTTTCCCAGAGTATTTATCTGCAGAAAGGATCTGGGAAAATCACGGTGGCGATTACAGCTACGCCAATTGTTTTAAAAGATCAAATAATCGGAGCGGTCCAAGTTTTTAGAGATATAAGTCATGAAAAAGAGGTTGACAGAATGAAAACAGAATTTATTTCGCTTGCTTCGCATCAGCTCCGTACACCACTATCTGCGGTGAAATGGTTTTGCGAGATGCTGCTCAATGGCGATGCGGGAGAGCTAAATCCGGAACAAAAAGAATACGCGAAAAACGTTTCTGATTCAAATGAACGGATGATTAGTCTGGTTAACTCTCTTCTTAATATTTCACGTATTGAATCAGGAAGAATAATTGTTGATCCCAAACCAACGAACATAAATAAGCTCATTTCGGAAGTGATCACCGAAATAAAAGTAAAAAGTAATGCAAAAAAACAGCAGATTATTGTCAGTGTCCATTCAGACCTTCCTCTGATAAATATTGATCCTCAACTTATCCGGGAAGTGTACGTTAATTTACTAACAAACGCATCAAAGTATACGCCTCCCGGTGGAGAAATTTCTGTATTTATTTCTAAAAAAGGTGATGAATTAATCTCTCAAGTGAGCGATAACGGATATGGAATTCCAAAAAAGGATTGTGATAAAATATTCCAGAAATTCTACCGCGGGGAAAATATTATAAAAATTGAAACGGAAGGTAATGGCTTGGGTCTCTATTTAGCAAAAGCAATTGTTGAATCATCCGGAGGAAAAATCTGGTTTTCCTCCTCAAGCGGATCTCAGCCTAAGGCTGATGCGCCTCTGGAGCACGTCTTGGGCGGAGAATCAACAGAGGAAAAAGACCTGCCTGCCGAAAGAGAGGGAACATCATTTTACTTTTCCCTGCCGATTAGTGGGGTACAGGCAAAAAAAGGTGAAGTCACGCTTAACAGTTAAAATGTGTATAATAATACTGTAAATTATTAATGATGAGCAAACAAAAACCTACGGTCATGGTAGTTGAAGACGAGATTTTGCTGCTAGAAGCTATTTCTAAAAAATTAGAGTTGAATGGCATAACCGCAATTCCTTACAGTAGTGGAAAGGAGGCTATTGATTGTTTGAATAACTTATCAAAACTTCCAGATGCAATTTGGCTTGATTATCAGTTGAAAGATATGGATGGGCTTGAATTTATGGGACAACTCAAAAAAAACGGGGAATGTGCACAAATTCCTGTCATTGTTGTGAGTAATTCAGCCAGCGAAGATAAGGTTAATAGTATGCTGGCGCTTGGTGCAAAACAATATCTCTTAAAAGCGGAATATCGGTTGGATGAGCTCATTCCAATAATGAAGCAATTTATCGCAGAAAATAAGACACAGACATAAATAATATGGCAAAAATTCTTGTTGCCGAAGATGATAAATTTTTGGCAAATGCGTATCGAGTCAAACTCAACAAGGCGGGTTATGAAATCAAAATTGTTTCAGATGGTCAGGAGGCAATAGATAGCCTTGAAACATTTACTCCCGATGTCATTCTGCTTGACCTTATCATGCCGATAAAAGACGGTTTTGTTGTGCTCGAAGAACTGAAAAAAAGCGATAAATGGAAAAATATTCCTGTTATTGTTGCTTCAAATCTAGGGCAGAAGGAAGATATTGATAGGGGTATGGCACTTGGAGCCACCGATTATATCATCAAAAGCCAAATGCCTATAAATGATGTCCTGGCAAAGATTAACAGCGTTTTCAAGTAAGTTCGCCTTTTGCCTGCCCGCCTCTGGAGGGAGACGTTTCCGTCAAAGCGAGGTGAAAAAGCAAAGGAAAAACATGAGAAGAAATGTGGTAAAATGTACAATAAATGAATAAAAAAATACTTATTATCGAAGACGAGAAGCCCGCGGCCAAAGCCATGGAAATAAAACTGAAAAAGGCGGGGTATGAAGTAAAAGCTGTCTTAAATGGAGACGAAGGCTTAAAAGAACTTGAAAAAGGCAGGTATGATTTAGTGATTCTGGATATTCTGATGCCGGTAATTGATGGTTGGAGTGTGCTTGAAAAAATCAAAGAAAAAGGTATAAAAGTAAAAGTTATTATCGTTTCCAACTTAAGCCAGCCCGAAGACAAAAAACGGGCAATGGAACTGGGAGCATCTGATTATATGGTAAAGACAGATTCGACTCTCGCCAATATTGTTGATAGGGTGCAAAGCTTTCTATACCCCTCATAAAAATATCTCCATTATAATACTATATTGTTCTTCTTATTTTTTGATACAATGATCGTATGGAACCATTTGCCCAAGCTTTGTTTGCCGCAATAGAAGAACTCGGAATCATTGAAAAGAAGAAACTAACCGCGGCATTTGAAGAAAGTAAAAAAAATAATACTTCTTTTCAAGAACGTCTTATAACAAATGATTTAATTTCAGATTTGGATTTGGGTAAAACCGTAGCAGAGTTACTAAATGTTTCTTTTATTGAACTTTCAACCATAAAAATTCCTTCAGATCTGATTTATTTGATTCCCGAGAGCTACGCGAGAGCACATAGAGTTATCGCATTTGAGGAAGATGACAGGCAGATAAAGATCGCAATGGTAAATCCAACTGCAAGCTCACAAGTTAAACAATTCATCGAACAAAAAGCACAAAAAAAAGCGTCTGTCTTCTATACGAGTGAGCGGGACTTTGAAAAGGCACTAAAGATTTATAAACAAAATCTTCAGCGCTCATACGATGAAATGCTCAAAGAACAGGTAAAAAATATCGGGAAAGATGGCATATCAGAGGCTCCAATTGAACGGATTGTAGATATTCTGATAGAGTACGCATATGATAACGGAGCTTCCGATATCCACATAGAACCGGAAAAAGACGGATCGATTGTGCGATTTCGTATCGACGGCATCCTGCAGGAAGTGCTGCATTTTACTCCGGAAATTGACCAGCAGGTAATCGCTCGCATAAAATTTCTCTCCAAACTCCGCACCGACGAACACCTTAGCGCACAGGATGGAAAAATCCAAACAAAAATTGAAAATGAAGATCTGGATATCAGAATTTCAATCGTCCCGATTGTCCATGGAGAAAAATGCGTCATGAGACTTCTTTCCGCACGTTATAGGCAGTTTGGCTTAGCTGACTTGGGAATGCGCGATACGGATTTGAAGAAAGTCATGAACGCAAGCAGTAAGCCATACGGAATGATTCTATCAACAGGTCCAACGGGCTGCGGGAAAACAACAACTATGTATGCTATCCTTAAAATTTTAAACACCAAAGAGCGCAATATAGCAACAATCGAGGACCCAATTGAGTATGAGATTACGGGATTAAACCAAATACAGGTTAACCCAAAAACGAATCTTACCTTCGCAGAAGGGCTGCGCTCAATCCTGCGTCAGGATCCCAATATTATTTACGTAGGAGAGATCCGTGATGATGAAACAGCCGATATTGCAGTGAACTCAGCAATGACCGGACATTTAGTCTTATCAACGCTTCATACGAATGACGCTGCGACAGCTCTACCAAGACTTCTGGATATGAATATTGAACCATTTCTTGTTGCGTCCACTGTAAATATAGTCATTGCTCAAAGACTGGTTCGGAAAATCTGCGAGAGGTGTAAAGTATCCCAAACGGAAAAAATAATTGATCTTGAAAAACATTTTGATAAAAAACTTTTGCAAAAATACTTTAAAAGTTCTAAAGAAGCAAGAATATATATTGGTAAAGGATGTCCGGTTTGTAGAAGTACGGGATATTCCGGCAGAGTTGGTATTTTTGAAATTCTTCTTCTATCTGAGGAGATCAAGGATCTTATTGTTGCAAAAAATGACTCTCAAAAAATTATGCAACAGGCTGTTTTAGAAGGTATGACCACTATGATGGAAGATGGACTTTTCAAAGTACAGGAAGGTTTAACTACTATTGAAGAAGTCCTTCGGGCAACAAGAGAATGAAACTGCCTAGATTATCATCGGAAATATCACTATTTGGGAAAGTGAGCTTAGTGGATACATTGGCGCTTACAAAACATGTATCTCTGATGTTAAAAAGCGGCATTCCACTCCCTGAATCGATTCTAATTTTAGAAAAGCAGACATCACACCCTGCGTTTAGAAAATTACTCTTAAAGATTCACCAAGAGATCGCCAATGGCCAGCCTTTACATAAAGCGCTGTCCCAATTCCCTCATGTTTTTAATGCATTTTACGTAAGCCTCATTAAAGTTGCGGAAGAATCGGGAAGTCTTGAGAAAAACCTTGATTATCTTTCCCTCCATTTAAAAAAACAGCACGAATTTACCGGTAAAGTAAGAGGTGCTTTATTATACCCGTCAATCGTACTGGGGGTGGCTCTTATCGTGGGAATTGGACTGAGTGTTTTTGTGCTGCCTAAGCTGATTGACCTTTTTGCCTCACTTGATGTTGAACTGCCGCTCTCAACAAAGATTCTTTTGTTGTTTGCTAAAGTTATGAGAGACTATGGTATTTTTTTACTGGGTGGTTTAGTTCTGCTTTTTGTATTAATACGCTTCGCAATAACGACACGGGCAATCAAGCCACACTGGCATTCATTCTTACTTTCCCTTCCGGTTTTAGGGGTATTTATGCAAAATATTCAGCTGGCTTCAATGTTTAGAAATATTGGGACAATGCTTTCGGTAGGAGTGCATATTTCAACTGCTTTGACTGCGCAGTTTGAGACAACAACGAATTGTGTATACAAAAACTATCTTTCGGAAATAAAAAGCGGTGTTGAAAAAGGAAAATCAATTGAAGAGATACTGACTAAAACTAACAAAAAATTTATGCCGCTTATTGCCGTAAGAATGATTGGAGTTGGAGAAAAAACAGGGAAGCTTGATGAAACGCTTACCTATCTTGGAGATTACTTTGAGGATGAAGTCGATGATACATCTAAAAATCTCTCGACAATTATTGAACCGGTTATTCTTATCGTAGTAGGTCTTATTGTTGGGTTTATTGCAATTTCGATTATCGGACCAATCTATCAGTTTACCGGTAGTATAAAAAGATAGGACTTATGAATTATGAATCGGGAATTAAGAATCAGGAATAAAAAATTTAGAATAAAATCCATAATTCGTAATTCATTATTCATTATTCGTAAATCCGAAGGATTTACTTTAATCGAGCTTCTTCTTGTTGTATCTATAATATTAGTGATAGGTACCTTTTCAGTTATTTTTTTCTCCCGTTTCTTAACTCAAAACGCAGTTTCAAATACCCAGGACCAACTTATAGGACAGCTTCGAAAAGCACAAATTTATGCAATGATGGGAAGGCAAAATGATAACTGGGGAATGAATTATTCAAGCAATACGATAACGCTTTATTTAGGTAATTCATTTGCGAGTCGTACTCAAGCTTTTGATGAGAAATTTAGTGTAAATTCAAATACGAGTATTACCAGCAGTACTGGAATTTTAGATTGGAATTTTACTCGTGTCACTGGTCTTGCAAGTAATACACCAGCAACGATTACAATTAGTGGCGGGGATACTATAAAGACAATAACAGTGAACTCACAAGGGGTAGCAAGCAGATGAAAAAAAATGGTTTTTCGGTTATTGAAGTAATTCTTGCCGCAGCACTTTTTATGATTATTGCAACCGGCTCTATTACCGTTATTTTACAAGGGCTTGATTCAAACCGCCTCGGAGAAGAACAAACTGTTGCAAATCAATATGCCACAGAAGGCATGGAAGCAGTAAGGTCAATTAAAAATCAGAATTTTGCTAATTTAGTAAATAGTGCGGGGACAGGAGTTGCTCAATCGGGAGGAGTATGGATTTTCAGCGGGACAAATAATACTAATACATTTAATCCTGTTGGCAAATACACGCGGGCGATTAAAGTTGAATCTGTATATAGAGATGCAGTGCCTCCCGCAGGAAATATTGTCACCTCGGGCACTCTTGACCCAGACACAAAAAAAATAACATCCACTGTTTCTTGGAATTTTACCCCCAGCAGGGCAAATTCTGTGCAACTTATTAGTTATCTCTCAGACTGGCGAAAACCGATAACGCCTAGTAGGGGTGGCATTTTGGTCTATGGTGATGGTGGGACGACAACTGATGCCATCAAGTATAAAATTTTTGATCCTGATACGGGCACTTGGGGAGCAGCAACAGCCACTGCCGATGTTGATGTTTCAACTACCAACAAGGCTTTAAGAGTTGCCAGAGTATTTGCTTCATCAACAAGAGATGAAAAAGTATTAGTCACAAGGCATTATAACGGTTCAAGCCATTTTATTTACGCCCAGGTTTTTAACAGCACAGGTTGGAGCAATGTCCAATTGCTTTTCAGCTGGGCTTCAACTTCTTTTCTGAATGTCAGAAATTTTGATGGAACCTATCTAAGTAACGGAAATTTTATGGTAGTTTATTCTGATAACACCACTACTCCAAAATACAGGATTTGGAATGGAGCTTCTTGGGGATCACAGACAAATGCAGTAAATGTAGGAGGAATACCCACATATATCGTGGCTAAAGCCCGACCAAATACCAATGAAGTAATGATAGCTACCTTCGATCAAACTTCGGATACAAACACTGCCTATTTTAATGGATCAAGTTGGTCTGCTGCCGTCCAGCACTCATCTGCTGCCCCAACCAATACCAAAGAACATATTGATTTTGCCTGGAGCCTACAAAATGCCTTAAAAGGAGCGATGGTTTATCCCGGTGGTGGCACTGATAGTACCCAAGATCTAAAGATATGGACAGCCAATGGCAGTGGAAGCGGGAGCTGGAGTGCTACTTCAAATGCTCCTAATTTGGGCGGAAGATTGGGCGCTGTAGACATTGACGGCAGAAGAGGGGCAGAAGAATTTGTATCTTGTCAGAAAAACGCCAATAACAAGATTGGATGTTTCCTTGCCAATACTACTCCGGGGTGGTCAACTCCTGCAAATAATACTTTGACTAACAATACTGAAGGAGGCATACAACGAAGCTATAACTTTGCTTTTGAAGATTCAGGTAGCGAGGGTGTTGTAGTTTATTCCGATAATACTTCAACTCCAAAGTTAAAAAAATATGTTTCTTCGTCCAATTCTTTTGACGCTACTCCTTCAAATCTTGATACATTGGGAGGAGTTTTAACTACGATCAGGATGAGACCTTTATCAGACAGTGAAGATATCTTCATTTTTATGGCAACCGGTAATACTTTGTATAGTGTACTTTGGGATGGCACAGGCAACGTAGTTTATATATTACCAACAGGCAAAGCTTTTATTACTCATGGCACAAATGGCTCAGCAACAACAGATTTTTGGTACGATTTTGCATGGGATAAATTTTAGGCGGGCTCTTGACATAAATTCATTGAATGTTCTACGGTTTATTTAAAAATTAAGAATGTGATTGTATGAAAAGAAGAAAAATTAAGAACACATGTTTTAATTCAAAAATTACATTGATATCAAAAGCTCTGGTTGTTGTTATTAGCGTAGCGTTATTTTTAATCTTCTTTGCTCCTGTAAATGCAAAAGAAAAAATAACCATCACTGAGTTTTCTATTCCGACGACTGAGAGTAGTCCTGTTGGAATAACGGTAGGACCGGACGGAAACTATTGGTTTACGGAGCAGGGTCATAATGCAAATAAGATAGGGCGTATTACTCCAGATGGCAAGATTACTGAGTTTCCAATTCCCACTAACGATAGTGGCCCTTTTAGTATTACATCGGGACCGGATGGCAATCTTTGGTTCACAGAGGCGTATGCAAACAGGATCGGACGAATTACTACAAGTGGTGAGATTACCGAGTTTGTAATTCCGACCAATACTAGCGATACATATATTATTACATCGGGACCGGATGGTAATCTTTGGTTCACAGAATCTAGCGCAGGTAAGATAGGGCGTATTACTCCTAATGGTAATATCACTGAATTTTTAGTTCCAGTAAGTACTAGTTATCCTTATGGTATTACATCAGGCCCTGATGGCAGTCTATGGTTTACTGAACTAAATGGTATAAACGGTAATAGGATCGGTCGGATTACTACTAGTGGATATATTACAGAGTTTGCGATTCCTGTGGATAGCACTCCTCTTATTATTACATCAGGCCCAGATGGTAATCTATGGTTTACGGATCCTGGCCTTAACAAGATAGGACGGATTACTACGAATGGTAATGTTACAGAATTCCCAATTCCTACAAGTAACAGCAGTCCATTTGGTATTACCTTAGGTCCTGATAGTAGCCTTTGGTTTACGGAGCAAGATCCTTTGGCAAATAAGATCGGTAAAATTAGAACAAATGGAACCATTACTGAATTTATAGTTCCTACAGGGGAAAGTAATCCTACTTTTATAGCATCAGGTCCTGACGGTAACGTTTGGTTCACTGAGAATAATGTACATAAAATCGGGCGGGTAAATCTTTCCAGCCCAAAGGGTCCTGACAGGGATTTTGATTTGCTTTCTCCGTTTAATAATGGTGTTGCGTGGACAGTATTCAATGGTTATTTGGATAACCGGGATCAAAGTAAAAATGGATGTGGTGTTGCTACAAAGCCCTTGGACCATTGCCGTAATCAGCTTTTTGGTCTGGATATGGTACCTGACCAGGAGAGTGATAAGGAAATTCTAGCGCCTGCTAATGGAAAGGTAAGCTTCAGAGGAGAGCTTGAAGGAGGATGTATCGGATTGCGAGTCACCTTGGATAACGGGCTGAATTTGAATGTCTGCCATTTTGCTGCTTGGAACGTCAGTGTAGGTGATCGGGTATTGCGCGGGAAGGTCTTGGGTACCCGTAGCACCCCCCATGTACACCTTAGTCTGGATGACCGGTATAGAATTGGGAATCTTTGTCCGGGGCAGGATCGTTGTTTCCTGCCGATTCCATTTGATGGACAACACACCCTCGAAGGAGTGCCGCTAAATCCAGACCCAAACGGAGAAACTGTAATACTGCCATATCCATTGTGTGACCAAAGAAACGCTGGCTGTCGATTTAAAGTAGGGTTCCAGCAATACCAAGGTTTGCCGGGCATGTCCAGTAACATAGCTATACCTTAATGAAAATTTCAAATTTCAAATTTCAAATTTCAAATTCTCACAAAGGTTTTACCTTTATAGAACTGATTCTCTATGTTGCTATTGTGACGATTATTCTCTCAGCTATCGTGCCGTTTGCATGGAGCGCTATAGAAACAGGCGTAAAAAGCGCAGTTCAGCAGGAAGTAAATGCAAACGCGCGGTATATCAGTGAGCGAATAAAGTATGAGATACGAAATTCTATAGGTATTAATTCAGTTGCTGCTGCATCAATTTCTCTTGCTACATCAACTCCAGCAACCAATCCAACGATTATTGATCGTGATCTTCCGACAGGAAATATCAGAATTACACAAGGCGCGGCAAGTCCGGTGAATCTAAACTCTGCCAATACGGTCATAAACAGCCTTACATTTACGGACTTTACGGATTATGTCTCTGGCAATTTTAAAACAAAACACATCCGGTTTGTCATGACAGTTGCAGCTTCTTTTGCGCCGGCAAGACAAGAATATCAAGACTCGGTTGTTGTCGAAAGCAGTGCAGAAGTAAGAAGCAATCCATTATGAAAATAAATGTTGATAGTAATTCAGAAGGCGGATATGTTGCGATATCAATTCTTCTTATCCTTACTGCCGTGGTTCTGGGAATTATAGTGACTGTAGCGCAATTGGGAATAGGAGAAGGACAAGTGTCTCTCGCTCTCTCAAAAGGTGAAGATACCCTAACTTTTGCTGAAGGGTGCGTCGAAGACGCTATGCTTAAAGCAAGAGCTGATCCTAACTTTGGTCCTGTTGGATCAGAAGTGACCATCGTGCATGAGGGTCTATCATGCAAAATTAAAGTGATTTCAAAAAATGTAAGCCCACCTTTTACTTGGAATATGAAAGTGCAAACGGATACTACCGTTACTAAGTATAATAGAATTATCGAGGTGTTTTTTGATAGACCACCTACTGGTATTATTTTGACGAGCTGGAAAGAAGTAACAACTTTTTAAATAATCACGAATTTCGCAGTTGTCATTCTGGGGACACTCCTTCAACGCCGGGGGTTGAATGACTTCCAACCTAAGGATTAATTTTTATTAAAATTATGGTACTATAAAAATTATGCCTTATAGAAAAACGCTTCTGGCACAAGATCAGATATATCATGTTTTCAATAGAGGGGTAGCCGGCCTACCTATTTTTGCTTCGGTAAAAGATTATTCCAGGTTTTTAGAATTAGTTGATTATTATCGTTTTATTAATACGCCTGTCAGTTTTTCTCATCTAAAGAAAATGCTGGGAGAGGAAAGAAAAAAAATTTTATCAGGTTTGAAAAGAAAAGATGAAACTCAAATAGAAATATCGGCTTATTGCTTAATGAACAATCATTTCCACTTTTTACTAAAACAATTAACTGAAAGTGGCATTAGCAGTTTTATGGCAAACCTGCAAAACGCCTATGCAAAATACTTCAATATTAAAACCAGCAGAGCAGGACCCCTGTTTCAGTCCATATTTAAGGCAGTAAGAATAGAGACTGACGAGCAACTGCTTCATGTTTCAAGATATATACATTTAAATCCTTCGACAGGATATTTAGTAGATATCAATAATTTACCTACTTACAAGTGGTCGTCTTTGTCTGAATATCTAGGGGAAGTTACAAATAATTTAAGTTTCATCAGCAAAGATATGATTTTAGGGCTCATAGGAGGAGCTGATAAATACCGTCAGTTTGTGTTTGATCAAGCCGAATACCAGAGAGAACTTGGTCTGATTAAGCATCTTACGCTGGAGTAGAATCCTTATGTTGGAAGCTATCTAACACCGGGGGTTATATTCTAAATTTTGCCCCCTTGACAAGTAGTTTAGGATATGTTCATACTTAATGTATACATGAAAAAACTGCTCAAGAAACTTTCGTCTAAATTCTCAACTTTCAACTTTCCCTCCTTCGTCAAGACTTCGGCGGGCAGGCAATTCTCAGTCCTCCAAAAAGGTTTCACTCTCATCGAGCTTCTTATCGTTGTTGCGATTATTGCAGCTTTAGCAATTGCTGTATTTGTAGCTTTAAATCCAGCCCAAAGACTTAAGGACGCCAAAGATGCAAGAAGAACCGCAGATGCAGATACTATTTTAACAGCGATTCATGCATCAATTGTTGATACTAAGGGATCATTACCTACAGGACTCACAACGAGTATGGCAGAAACGCAGTTAGGTACTGGAGCGAGCGGTTGTGCTATCGCAACTGGCGGATGTGCAGTAGTGGATACTGCCTGCGTTGATCTTGCAACCCCGCTTGTTAAATACTTAAAATCAATGCCCATCGATCCATCAGGCGGTACGACATATACAGCGGTAAAAACTGGTTATTCAGTTACAGTTGATGCCAATAATATTGTTACCATCAAGGCTTGCGGGACTGAAGGCGCAACGAACATCTCCGTATCCCGTTAAGGTATGATTTTGTTTGGGAGACCCCTTGTATGGTATGTTGGTAGCAATTTTTTAGAAGTATTTGAAACAAACAGCAATAACCAACAGAAACTTTCTTTTTCTCCTGCATCCATCCAGCACTCAGAAATAGTTGACGAAAAAAAATATTCAGAAGAGCTTCAAAAGTTTATTGAAGGATTACCGTTAAAAAGAGGTAAGGGTATTATCGTTTTATCTGCCGAGCTTGTTTATGCAAACGATATTGATATCACGGGTAAAAATGAAAAGGATGAGGCAGAGAAATTTTTAACTTCAGTTCCTCTCTTAAGAAGCAGCATTGCTACAATAACGCTCCGCAACAAAAATAAACTCCGGATAATTGCGGCGAATAGAAAACTTTACGAAGGAATTGTGGAAGCGCTTAAAATGAATAACATTGAGATTTTTTCTGTCGTTCCGGTTTCTGTTTTTCCTAATAGGACAAACAACCAGGAATTTACTGTGCAGGAAGCCAAAAAGACTACAGGAGAGAAAAGAATACTGCAAAGATATAATTTCCTTCAGACTAAAGACAACCCTCAAGCTGATAAGGGGGTGGCTGATACAAGAGAGAATCTTGAAGTAGAAGAAGTAGGAAAGAAGAGTATGCGCAAACAGTATGTACTTCTTGCAATAAGCGTAATACTTCTGGCATGTGCAATTGGATATTTCCTATTGTGGTCCAAAACTATTCCAAATCCCTGGTTTAAAAAATCAGAATCTCTAAGTCCAAAACCAACATCAGTAGCAACTCCCTCTACAACTTCTCAGCCCAGCCCTACAGCAGAACCTTTGATGGACAAATCGACCATAAAAATTAAAATTCTTAATGGATCAGGTATCGAAGGACAGGCAGGGAAATTAAGTGATCTTCTAGAGGAAGCTGGATACAATAATGTTAGCATAGGAAACACAGACAATTTGGAGCAAAGGACTACAATTGTGTATAACAAACTACTCTCAAAAGACATGCTAGATAGCATCACAGAAGCGATTAAAAACGGTTTTCCAGACCCAACATTACAAGAGGCGAGCCAATCGGCAGAATATGATATTCTTATTACTACAGGGAAATTTTAGCCTTTGGCCTCAAATCCTTTAAAGGCCGATGCGGAATAAACAACTAGCCTCGCGCTAGATCTGGAACTTGCTTAAAGATGAAAGATGATGGCATTTGCCCAAAGGGCATAGCCTTTGTCTGATGGATGAAGACCATCCTCTGAGATCAATCCGGTATATTTTTGCGCATATAACCTGCTTCCATTATAAAGATCAACAAGAATACATCTGAAGTCCTGAGCGTGTTTATTAATAACTTTGTTCAATCTTCTAGTCACAAATCTTGACAAAAATCTGATAAATACCGGAAGGGAGGGTGCTAGGGAAACATCAGGAATATTACTTATAATAATTTCTGCATTTGTTTTATCTTTAAGAGTTTTTATTAAATGATAAAAATCTTTTTCAAAATGCTTTAGTTTTGTTCTACTGCGTAAATCGTTTGCTCCTATCGTTATTGTTACCAAATCAGGATCTAATCCAACAGCTTTCTCAAGCTGTGATTCAAGTACATCTCTGACCCTAGCTCCGCCCTTGCCTAAATTATGAAAGGCAGCTTGCTTTTTCCCCTGCTTTATTTTTGTAAAAACAAGCGAAGGAAATGATTTGGAAGAATGGCTGGCACCAATTCCTTCTGCCAGACTATCTCCGAGAGCAACATATACAAACTTTTTCGGGCCAAAGAGAAAACGCCTTAATCTAATTATCCATTTGGAGTTTACGAAGGAGAAGATTTTCATGCTCAAATTATACCAAAAACTAGCCTAAAAATCAAGTATCTGGAGACTAAAAAGGTTTGGGTGACCGACCGGATTCGAACCGGCAACCACTAGGTCCACAACCTAGCGCTCTAACCATTGAGCTACGATCACCACATAAAATATGTTGGCGAGACGTAAAAATTTTTTCAAAATTTAACGTCTCAGCCACGTAAGAATCTACGATTCTGTACGTGGCGCGCCAGAGAGGAATCGAACCTCCAACCTACTCCTTAGAAGGGAGTTGCTCTGTCCATTGAGCTACTGGCGCATTTACTATCAATATTTTACCAAAATTTTAAAATAATGCAAAAATTCTGTTATAATGATTGGGTGAGGACTTTTTTATCCTATCTTCATAAAAATCAATTTCTTGCCGCGATATTTTTCATACTCTTTTTACTTTTTCTAATAAAAATTAAGGGAATTGTAATAGTACTATTTATTTCTTATATATTAATGGCTTCTCTTTATCCAACAGTTTTGTTTTTGAAAAAACAAAAAATTCCAAACATTCTTGCTACTTTAATTCCTCATTTAGTTCTTCTTGCGTTTTTTTTGCTTTTGATAATACCTCTTTTGCCTTTTTTAACTTCGCAAATTCAATCACTTGTAAAAGACTTTCCTCAATATTTTGAAAATGCCGCGCGTATAGCGGGATTTAATGTAGATTATTCTAGTTTTAACACTTCAATTTCCGATTCTTTGTCGGGAATTGGAAAAAATATTTTCTCAATAACTGGGAAAGCTATTAATATCGTTTTTTCCGCTCTTACTATATTTGTTATAAGCTTTTATCTTCTTTTATATAGAGACAGTTTTAAACTTTCCATAGTTAATGTTTTCCCAAAGGAAAAAAGAGAAAAAGTCGAAGATGTTTTATATAAAATAGAAAAAAAACTGGGAGCATGGGCTAGGGGACAAGTCGTTTTATCACTTATTATTGGAGTTTTTACCTGGATAGTTTTAACACTACTTCAAGTGGATTTTGCTCTTCCATTAGCAGTAGCAGCTGGAATTCTTGAAATAATACCAACGGCTGGCCCAATCTTGGCTTCTATTCCCGCAATAATTGTCGCTCTAACAATATCTCCAGCACTTGCTCTTGTTGTTGCCATCTCTTATTTTATTATTCAGACAATTGAGAATAACATCCTTGTTCCAAAAATTATGGAAAAGTCTGTTGGACTTAATCCTGTTGTTGTGATATTAGCAATTTTAGTTGGCGGAACCCTAATGGGAGTTATAGGAGCTCTTCTTGCCATACCCTTTTTATCGGCTCTGATAATAATTTTAGTCTCTGTAGAAGACGAATAATCTTAGAGCAGATATAGATAATGAATGTCAACGGTTACTGCTATTTTCATTCACAATTTCTCCATCTACAATCTGGCTTTTACTTGCCCTGAGCCCAGTCGAAGGGTCAAAATCGGACAGATGTGATTTTTTCTTGGGCTGCTGTTTGTTGCCCATCTTTCTCAAAAGATAAAAAAGTACTAAAGGCACAATAGATAAGAATATTTTTCTGATTATAATGAACTGAATCATCAGCGTAGCTTACCTAGAATTTCTCCCAACTTTCTTATTTCCTCTCCGTATCTGCCCCAGTCTCCTTCCCGTTGTGCGCGGATAGCGGCTTCATACGCTCCTGTTGCTTGCTGAAGAAGACCTTCTTTAGTCGTGTCGGCAGGCGCTGCTTGAGAAGGCGATTCCCTTGATGGTTCTGTTTGATCCTCGGCAGTGCCAAATATCTTAGCAAGGCCTGCTTCTAATGTTTCTTCCATGGCAATTTTGTTCTCATATGCAACTATAACCCGTTTGAGCTCCGGAATTTTTCCTGTCGCTGCCTTAAGGTAAAGCGGCCGGACATAGACCAAAGACTCTTCAATCGGAATGACCAGAAGTGAACCTTGAATTACCTGAGAACCTCCTTGATCCCACAAGGAAATTTGTCTGCTGATTTCAGCGTCCTGATTGATCCTGCCGATAATCTGTTTGGGACCAAAAACCAGTTTATCCTTGGGAAAGCGGTAAACGACGAGCTTGCCGTATTCCTGTCCATCGTTTCTGGCAACCATCCAGGCAGAGAGGTTGTCTTTTGCCCTGGGAGTGAATGGCAACATCAGGATAAACTCTTCTGTCTTTTCACCAGGAAGTTTCATAATCATGTGCCGTGGATTCATTGTTGGAGTTTCACCTTCTGTTTGGGCTGCGTTCCCTGAAGCAATAGCAGGGATTTCCCACTGATCCTCTTTGTTGTAGAAAATCTGCGGGTCATCCATATGATAGATAGTGTAAATTGCAGTTTGCAGAGTAAAAATATCTTCCGGATAGCGAAGATGGGAAATCAATTTCTTGGGCATATCCGCAAGTTTTTTGAAGGTTTTGGGGAAAATTTTGGCGTAGGTTTTGATAATAGGATCATCCGGATCAACCTGATAAAGAGTAACCTTCCCGTCATAAGCATCTACCACTGCTTTGACTGAATTTCTAATATAGTTAACATCACCACCGTTTAGCGGTAGCGGTTGGGAATAGGGATAACGATCGGTTGATGTATAGGCATCTAGTATCCAATACATTTTGCCTTCAGTAATCACCAGATACGGGTCGCGGTCAAAGGTAAGAAACGGAGCTATTTTACTAACTCTTTCTTTTATATTGCGGTAATAAAGGATACGGCTTTCCTTCGTAACATCACTGGATAAAAATAGTTTAAGAGAACCAAAACGTAGTGCATACAACAGACGCCGTATGGGAGAATTAATTTCAACGCCACCTTTTCCTGCATAGGTAGTATAGACATTCTCTTCCCCTTTGGGGTAATCGAATTCTTTAGATTTCGTTTTGACTACGACATACTCATTGGGGATTTCCCCGTAGTAAACTTCCGGCCTTGTGACCGCAAGTTCTTTGACTTCGGACTTTGGAGGAAGGTCTTTGACAAATAAAACCGGTAAACCCTCCGGAGTAACCTGATTGACAGGTCCGGCAGCAATACCATAGCCGTGGGTAAATGTAAGCCGCTCATTAATCCAGTTTTTATTAGGTAGACTGTCGGAAGCCAATTCTCTGGGAGAAAGCATAATCTGGCGGAGTTCATTGTTAATTGTGTAACGATCATTATCAACTGATGAAAACTCGTAGTAAGTTCTGATTTCCTGGATTTGGGAAAAAGTGGAGA
>MFNM01000013.1 GCA_001782085.1 Candidatus Levybacteria bacterium RIFCSPHIGHO2_01_FULL_37_33 | reverse complement strand
AAAACCTTTACTGATGTTGATTTACTAATGAAGCATCTTAATCAGTGAAAATAGAACTTCACCCAGATTTTAAGAAATCTTATAAAAATCGTATTTCATCTAATCCCAAGCTAATTGCAAAAACAACTAATAGAATTAATCTTTTTAAGAAAAATCCTCAAAATTCTATTCTAAAAGACCATTCTCTAAAAGGAAGTAAGAAAAATATTAGATCATTCTCTGTAACAGGAGACATACGTATTATTTACATAAAGGTTTCTAAGGATCACTTCCTCCTTCTTGACATCGACACACACAACCAAGTTTATTAAACTTACTCGCTTTTTCCACGAAGTAATTCTATCAGAGAAAATATGTTCGAACAAGAATCGGGGCTATTTTTTATAATTAAAGAACATTTCTAGAGTTATGAATAAGATCAGGAGCATGATTGGGAAGAATATATGAGTTAGAGCTAGAAATCTAAGAAGGAGATAAATTGAAACAAAAAGACCAATAAATAATCCTCTTCTAAAATTACCCAAGAGAAAAGAAAAAAGAAAAAAGAGAAAAGCAAAGGTCAAGATGAAAAAAAAGGGAAGGATAGGGAATCCGAAATCCGAAATCCGAAATCCGAAATCAGGAGGAAAAGCTATCGATGTATATATCAAAAATACCAAAGACAAAGAACCAAGAACCAATAACCAAATAGGTTTTTTTCTTCGCTTCATATAAAAATAAGTTTATCATACTTTTCTTTGTACTTTTGTATCGACAAAGGTACCAAAAACTCCTTGCAAATAGTTTCTTTCTTCTTTTCTGCCGAGAAAAGAAGCAAAAGCTCTCGCCTAGTCTCGTTTCATGCTTTCGAAATTAAACTCGCTCTTCGGGGGATTTCACCCCCTCCTTGATAAACAAGGAATCCCCCTGAATCACTCATTTAATTTCTCATGCATTCACTTCAGATAGGCGAAAAATCACAATTACCCCTTGACAGAGTTTAGCAGTCATGCTATATTAGTGCTAATCAATTCCGGCTATGCATAATTTAACTCAAAGACAGATTGAAATTTTAAGAAATCTTATAGAAGAATATATAGAAACCGCTTTGCCGGTGGGTTCAGAGACGCTTGAAAAAAAGCGAAATATTTCAGCTTCTCCTGCAACTATTAGAAACGAAATGGTAAAGCTTACGGATCTGGGCTATCTTCAAAAGTCCCATTCGTCTGCAGGCCGTATACCAACTTCTGCCGGCATGAAATTTTATGTTAGCCAGCTAATGAAGGAAAAAGAAATTTCTGTTACAGAAGAAGTAGAACTTAAAGAGAAAGTTTGGGATTATAGAGCAACACAGCAGCGGTTGTTAAAAGAAGTTGCAAGATCCTTGGCAGAAAAAACTAAAGCTCTGGCTATTGCAACAACAGACGAAGGGGATTTTTTTTGCGCCGGTTACTCAAATATTTTAGACATGCCTGAGTTTTTAGATATAGATATCACAAAAAATCTTTTAAGCGTTGTAGATGAGATGGGATATTTTGATAGTATTTTTTCAAAAATAGAAAATGATGAGGATATACACATTCTTTTCGGTGAAGACCTGGGTCCAAAACTTGCGGGTCCTTATGGATCCGTTTTTGCCCATTATAAGACGCCAAAACATGCAAGCGGAGAGATCGGAGTCATTGGTCCGACAAGACTGAACTATACATATGTTGTTCCGACAGTAAGATATTTTAGTAATTTAATTCACGAACTCGCAGAGGGATGGTAAGAATAGTTCATAGTTCATAGTTTGAAAGAAGATGAGAAAAAAAGGTTCAAAAGCAAATGAAATAGAAGAATTAAAAAAAAAGAACGAGGAACTCGAGAACCACATAAAGAGAATATTAGCAGATTACCAGAATTTAGAAAAAAGAGTAGCAGAAGACAGACAAGAATTAATAAAGACAGCAAGCAAGGGACTTATTTTAAGATTATTGCCGGCTCTTGATACATTAATGATTGCTAAAAAACATACAAATGATCAGGGACTTAATTTAAGTATAAAGCAATTATCTGATATATTAGAAAAAGAAGGGGTTAAAAAAATAGATACTTTTCAAAAAAACTTTGACCCAAAATATATGGAATGCGTTGCGACAGTAGAAGTCGACCCTTCGACGGGCTCAGGGCAAGAGGGAAAAGTTATAGAAGAATTAAAACCGGGATATATGTTGAATGATATTATTTTAAGAGCAGCCCAAGTGTCCGTAGGACACGGAAGCAAATAAATAATTATGAGTTATGGGTTCATGGTGGCACTAAAAACCAATAGCTGCGAACCAATAACCAGTTTTACGGAGGAAAACTTATGGGAAAGATTATTGGAATAGATTTAGGAACAACAAATTCGGCAGCAGCTGTAATGGAGGGAGGATCTCCTAAAATTATCCATTCTTCAGAAGGAAGAAATGTTACTCCTTCTGTGGTTGATCCTATTTCTCACATTGTTGGAGATGTTGCAAAACATCAGTTAGTATTAAAGCCCAAAAGAACTATATTTTCTGTTAAAAGATTAGTCGGAAGAAAGTTTAAAGATTCCTCTGTTCAAAACGATATTAAATGGTTGCCATACACAATAAAAGAAGGAAGAGACGGAATGGCAGTAGTAGAGGTTGATGGAAGAACTTTTACTCCTCAGGAAATATCTGCAATGATTCTTCAAAAAATAAAAAGTGATGCCGAAGCCTATCTTGGTAGCAAGGTGACTCAGGCTGTTATAACAGTACCGGCATATTTTGATGATAGCCAGCGCCAGGCAACAAAACAAGCAGGAGAAATTGCAGGACTTGAAGTTTTAAGAATTATAAACGAACCGACAGCAGCAGCTCTTGCCTACGGACTTGATAAAAAGAATGCTCATACTATTGCAGTTTATGATTTAGGCGGTGGTACCTTTGATATTTCTATTCTTGAGTTGGGAGATGGAGTCTACGAAGTAAGATCAACAAATGGAGATACTCATCTGGGAGGAGATGACTTTGATCAAGTTATCGTAAATTATCTTGCAGAAGAATTTAAAAAAGAAAATGGAGTAGATCTTAAGAAAGATTCTCAAGCTCGTCAGCGCTTAAGAGAATCGGCAGAAAAAGCAAAAATTGAATTATCTTCTGCAACCGAAGCACAAATTAACCAGCCTTTTATAACACAAGGAAAGGACGGACCTTTACATCTTACAATGACTTTAACTCGTGCAAAACTTGAACAAATTGTCGATACCCTTATTCAAAAAACCGTAAAACCGGTTGAACAGGCTTTAAAAGATGCAAAGATAAAAGCAGGGGATGTTGATGAGATCGTGCTTGTAGGCGGAATGACAAGAATGCCAAAGATTGTCGAGACAGTAACTAAATTCTTTGGCAAAGAACCAAATAAATCGGTAAATCCCGATGAAGTTGTTGCAATTGGAGCCGCTATTCAGGGAGGAGTTTTAGGCGGAGAAGTAAAAGACGTTCTGCTTTTGGATGTAACCCCTTTAACGCTTGGCATAGAAACCTTAGGCGGGGTATCGACTCCTCTTATCACAAGAAATACAACAATTCCATCCTCAAAATCTCAGGTTTTTTCAACAGCAGCTGATAACCAAACGCAAGTTGAGATAAATGTTCTTCAGGGAGAAAGACCAATGGCTTCAGATAATAAATCATTAGGAAGGTTTATTCTGGATGGAATTCCACCCGCTCCTCGCGGAGTGCCTCAAATAGAGGTAACTTTTGATATAGATGCAAACGGAATTTTAAATGTAAAAGCGCAGGACAAGGCAACCGGTAAAGAGCAGAGTATAAAAATAACCGGTTCAACCGGCTTGACACGCGAGGAAGTAGAAAAAATGACTAAAGAAGCGCAGGAGCATGCCAAAGAAGATCAGGAGAAAAAAGAATTAATCGAAGCCAAAAACAATGCAGATTCGTTAATATTTACAGCAGAAAAAACACTCAAGGATGCAGGAGATAAAGCTGATCCCAATCTTAAAAAAGAAGTAGAAAATAAAATCTCCGATCTTAAATCAGTTCTTGATACGGGAACAAAAGAAAATTTAGAGGTAAAAACTAAGGATCTCTCCGATTCATTGCAAAAAGTAGGACAAGCAATGTATTCCTCCTCCTCTAAAGCCTCGGAGGACTGGTCGGAGGACAAGCAGTCTTCAGAACAGTCAACAGACGAAGAAACTAAAGAAGAAAAAGACAAAAAATCAGATTCAAAATCCTCAGACTCGGAAGAACCGGTAGAAGGAGAAGTGGTAAATTAGTAACTAGTAACCAGCAACTAGCAACTAGATTAAGCGCGGTGAACGCGCTTTTATATTATAATAAAGAAGTTTATGGCACAAAAAGATTTTTACCAGGTTTTAGGAGTTTTAAAAAATGCATCGGCCGATGAAATAAAAAAAGCTTATAGAAAATTAGCCCTTGTGTACCATCCGGACAAAAATAAAACAAAGGAAGCAGAAACAAAATTTAAAGAAATAAACCAAGCTTATGAGGCTTTATCTGATCCTAAAAAGAGAGAGGCATACGATTTGTACGGGTTAGATGCTTTTTCTCAAGGCTTTCATGGTCAAGGGCCATTTGAAGGATTTGGTGGGCAAGCAAGAACCGGAAGATATGGACCCTTTACTTATACATATACTACTTCCGGGGAAGATTTTTCCGCCAAAGGCGGACCAGCCTCTGGCTGGGATTTTGGAGGATTTTCCGATCCATTTGAGATATTTGAGCAGTTTTTTGGTGGCGGGTCACCATTCGGGGATCGCCAAAGGCGCCCCGTGTATTCGCTCTCAATCGATTTTATGGAGGCAGTTGGGGGAACAACAAAAAAAATATCAATTGAAGGGAAAAATCAGACAATAAAAATTCCGGCGGGAGTTGATGACGGATCAAGAATTAGATTTACAGACTATGATGTTGTTATAGATGTTAGGAAAGATCCGAAATTTAAAAGGGACGGGTACGATATTATTTCAGAAATTGAACTTCCATTCTTTAAAGCCGCATTGGGAGATACGGTGAATGTTTTAACAATTGACGGAGAGGTTAAGCTTAAAATTCTTTCAGGTACACAGCCGGATACAGTTGTTCGATTAAGACAAAGAGGAGTGCCGCATTTACGAGCTTCCGGACGGGGAGACCATTATGTAAAGATAAAAGTTATAATTCCAAAAAATCTTAGTTCGCATCAAAAAACTCTTTTAAAACAATTCGAAGAGGAAAGTAAAAATAAAAAGGGTTGGTTTTAATCCCCATTTCTGGTAGGATAAAATTATGTCTTACTTTGCCTTGCTGGCCGCCGCGGCAACATGTAACCCAAACACAGAAGTCTCAACTGATTTAGGCTGTATTCCAAATGACCCCTTTGGTTTTGTTTCTAAATTCTACGCAGTAGGACTCGGACTAATCGGCGGAGTTGCTCTCCTCTTTATTATTTACGGGGGGTATATAATTCTTACTTCCCAAGGACAGTCCGATCAGCTTGGCAGGGGGAAAAGTTACATTTATTATGCAATCGCCGGACTACTGCTTGCGATCTTTGGTTTTGTTTTTATTCAGGTTATAGCGGTTGACATATTGCATATACCTGGTTTTAAATAAAGATATGATAAAATACCTGCCCAACCTAAAAAAAACCCTACTTTTTTTACTTATATTTTTAGTAATTGGACTTCAATATTTTTTCCTTGTCGGTAATGTAAGTGCAGCTGTACCGACTCCAACGGATGGAACATGGGTGCAAGATCCCGAAGTAACTTTTGTCGGAAAAGTCGCGGCAAGATCCGGAGAATTTTTGGATTGGACTTTGGCAAATTATAACTGGTCTTCTGTCTCAAGCGGAAACAGTAATCCTCTGGCATCTTTCTGGGCAACGATCAGAAATATTGTTTATGCATTCTTTACTCTCTTTGTCCTTATTTCCGCCTTTGTAATTATAGTCACCCGGGGGAAAAACATAACAGTAATGAAATTCATTCCAAGATTTATAATGATACTTCTTCTGGTTACTTTTTCTTTTGCTCTTATACAGTTTATTTACCAAATTACTGATGCAATACAGGGTTTTTTCTTAAAAGGCACAAACCCTGACTGTATTGCTAAAAATATTAATACTATTTGCCAAAATGACCTTTTGTTTGTAGGCTGGGATTATAAAGGTTTTCAAGGCTATAGACTTTTAGACAGTTCTTTTGATGAATCTGTCTTTGTATCTCTTCTTCTTGTTAAACTAACTGCCCTAACCTATTATGTAATGGTCGGAATTTTGCTTCTTAGGAAAATTATTCTTTGGTTTTTCATTGTAATATCGCCTATATTTCCGCTTCTTCTTCTTTATTCGCCAATCAGAAACACTGCCAAAATTTGGGTTGGCGAATTTTTCCGCTGGCTTTTGTACGCACCCATCTTTGCGATCTTTTTGTCGGGTCTTGTTGCGATTTGGCGCTCCAGTACAAACATTCCACTGCAATTTAAGCTTGACAATAAAGATATTGTTTATCAAACAGCCATAAGTATTCTTTTGGGAGGTCCGGGGCAAACAGTCAGTTTGCAAAATAGCGTTAACAATAGGGACACGTTCGCTTTGTATGTTGTAGCGCTTCTTATGCTTTGGGTTGTTATTATTTTGCCGTTTCTTCTTCTTCAAATTTTTCTTGATTTTCTTCGTGATTTTTCTTTCGGGGAAAGTGCATTGATAAAACAATTAGTAGCTGGGGGGTCGTCTTTAGTCGGGAGAGGTACGGGAGGACAGTTTCCGCCTCCTACCATACAGCCTGAAGGAGTAGCCCGTCCGCTTCCGTTTACTTCTGCTAGGATTGCAATTCCGCAGATACAAACAAACGAGGCGATAATAAATGCACAGGCGGCAAGTATTAGAGGCGCCCAAATGAGCTCAGATATACTTCGTCTTGCAAATTTGAGTATTCCAACAATGCGCGATATTGCAAAATATGAGACTTCACTTTTGTCATCAGATATAGGAAAACATCAGGATATAGCAAGGCTCCATGAGACACTGGAGGGAATAGCAAATCCAAGACAGGTTACAGTCCCAACACAAAGAGAAAGATATAATTTATTGCAAGAAAAATTAAAACAAGAAGCTCAGAGAGGCGATCCCTTGGCAACTTCTATTTTATCGGCAGCAAATGCAGTAACTAAAACAGGTCTTAAGCCTTCAATTGAAACAGCCAAATTGATTGAAGCTCTTCAGTCGAGTCCTATAAAGAATGCTTTAACACAAGCTCAACAAAATGGCGACCCACTGGCAAAATCAATTTTGTCTACAATGCAAAAGGGAGAGCCGGGAATAGATGAAAGTCTTAAGCAAAGATTATTGGAGGCAAAAGAAAAAGGAAGTCAACTTGCCGTTTCTATTTTAGAAGCCGCAGGTGGGGCAGAGCTCAAAGCAGAAGTAAGTTTCCCAGCAGCAAATCGAGTCCAAGCAGTAAGTATAGACGACTATGAATCTGTCAAAAAGATTTGGCAGGAAAATTACTTAAAGCTTGAACCGCCAAAGTCAATTGATGGTAAACAAAGAGACAGAAAAGAATGGATTCTAAATGACATAGATAAAATCTCCGAAACTATTAATCTTTTAGTTTCATCCGATCCTCAGAATATAACAAAGGGAATGGAAGCAGTCGGAGCGATTTTACCTTTCCTTCTTATCGGTGGTTTTGCTCAGACAGAAGTCATTGCTTATCTTAAGGCAAAACTTGAGGCGGCAAAAGCGGTAACAGAAGAAATAGATAAAAAGGAGGAAGAGGAATCTACAATGCTTGATACTTCAAAGAAAAAAGAGGAAAAGCCGAAGGAGCAAGAGGCACAACGAGAGCTGGAAACACCTGCGGAAATAATTGACAACGATAATAAGGAGAATGGTACTATATAGTATATGTTTGGTAATTTATTTGGTTCAAGAAAATATACGGTGGAAGATCAAAGACAAGTCTTGCCTCAGTCGCCAGTACCCCAGTCGCCAGTTGTTCCGCCACCTCCTGTTTCAGCAAGTGCAGCATCCTCTCTTATGGAACCAAATGTCCGGCAGGGGCTTTCTGTTTTGTCTCATCTTGATACAAGAGCTACTCAAGTCTTAAATCTCGCCCTTCAGGAGGCAAAAAGAATCAAGCAGGCTTTAATAGAGCCGGATCAATTAATGATAGGCCTTTTATATGATGGAGAAGTTTTTAAATTAATTTCCCAGTTTTCTCCGGATCCTGCAAAAATAGCCAGAGAAGTTCAGGGCAGACAGACAATGGGGACTTTTATTGGGGAACCGACTTTAAGCGATACAACCAAAAAAATCTTCGATGACGCCTTTGCAATGGTAAAAGGCAGGGGAGTTGAGTTTATAACACCGGAGGATCTTCTTCTTGCCCTTTTTTCTCAAGCTTCATCTGCAAATATTCTTGAGAATCAGGGAATTAAAAAAGAGGACTTGGAAAAAACACTTTCTAAATCTTCAACCTATGTAAGCGGAAAAAGATCTGCTCTTGAAAGTTTTGGCGTAGATTTAACAGACCAGGCAAAAAATGGAGAACTTGACCCGGTTGCAGGCCGAGCCACCGAAATAGAAAGAGTAATTCACATTCTTTTAAGAAGAACTAAAAACAATCCGGTTATCATAGGAGAGGCAGGGGTCGGTAAAACCGCAGTTGTAGAAGGTCTTGCGCAAAAAATAGTAGATGGATCTGCGCCAAAAGACTTACTTTCGAAAAAAATTATTCAGCTTGATCTTTCTTCTTTGGTTGCCGGAGCATCTCACCGCGGTGAATTTGAGGAAAGACTGCGAAATGTTATTAAAGAAACCCAGGCATCATCCGGCACTGTTATTCTTTTTATCGACGAGATCCACTCACTTATCGGTGCAGGAGACACAGAAGGAGCTTTGGATGCGTCAAACATTATAAAACCTTTTTTAGCAAGAGGACAGCTTCAGATAATCGGGACGACTACTACAGCCGAATACAGGAAATATTTTGAAAAGGATAAAGCATTTGAAAGAAGATTTCAGCCGGTTTTAGTTGCCGAGCCGGACGAAAAAACCGCAGTTGAAATGCTTAAGGTGCTCAGGAAAAAATATGAAGACTTTCACAAAGTCGTTTTTCCGGATAAAACACTTGAGGTTTCTGTTAGTTTATCTAAAAGATACATCGGCGAGCGATATCTGCCGGACAAGGCTGTAGATCTTTTGGATGAGGCAGCAGCAGAGGTAAGACTTGAATTAAATGCAGGAAAAAGATCTGATAATACGGTTTCCCAAAGTGATATAGAAAAAGTTGTAAGCGGGTGGACAGGAATTCCTATAACAAAACTTACAGAGAATGAGAGCGAAAAATTACTTCATCTTGAAGACACTATTCACAAGAGATTAATAAATCAGGAAATTGCAGTCTGCGCAGTTGCAGAAGCCGTAAGACGCGGTCGTATTGGTCTATCCAGCGCAAACCGGCCCATTGCATCTTTTATTTTTTTAGGTCCTACGGGCGTTGGAAAAACCGAAACAGCAAAAACCTTAGCTGAAATTCTTTTTGGAAAAGAAGAGTTAATGATAAGGCTTGATATGAGTGAATATATGGAAAAACACGAGGTGGCAAAGCTTATCGGCGCACCTCCGGGATACGTTGGGTATGAAGAGGGAGGTCAGTTAACAGAAGCGGTTAGAACAAAACCTTACTCAATTGTTCTCTTAGATGAGATAGAAAAAGCCCATCCTGATGTTTTCAATATTCTCTTGCAGCTTCTTGAAGACGGACGCCTTACAGACAATAAAGGAAATACCATTTCTTTTAAAAATACTATTATAATTGCAACATCAAATATCGGAAGCGTACTTATCCAGCAGCAGCTTGAGCAAAATAAAAAAGACGACCTGCCTGCCGGCAAAGAGGTTTCTGCCGAGCAGTCAGCTAAGAGATTTGAGGAGCTTTCAAAAATTTTGCTCATTGAACTTAGAAAGTTTTTCAAGCCAGAACTCCTAAATCGTTTTGATGAGGTTGTAATATTTGAATCGCTTTCACAAAACAATATGACCGAGGTTGCAAGTCTTGGAATAAACGCAACAAGAAAGTTATTGCAGCAACAAGGATTTGATTTGGATATTACAAAAGAAGCATTGGAAAGATTAGCAAAAGAGGGATACGATCCAATTTATGGCGCAAGACCTTTAAGAAGACTTATCCAAAGCGCAATTGAAAATCCAATTGCAATTCTTATTATCAATAAAACTTTTATTAAAGGAGATAAAATTTTAGTGAATTTTGATAGCCAAAAAGAAGAATTCACTTTTTCAAAAGCTCCTCCTCAAGTCCAAAATCAAAATATTAACGGAGTTCAAGTTCCTAATCAACCAATTGTAAACGGAACACCAACTCAAAACCCAATTCCAAACCCGCCGATAAATCCCGTTAGTCCGGTTAATCCAGTTAGTCCAGTCAGTGCAGACGGAACCCAAATGCAACCGCAAAATTGATAATGTATGAGCGATGAAAACATAAATCCTCAAAATATCTCAATTCAGCCTCAAGAAAATAATTTAACTGATAATAAACCTACATTACTTAATTTAAGAAGAACCATCTTCATCACCCTACTAATAGTTTTAACTATTGGCATTCCAGTTTCACTTTTTTTGTTTTTTAACCAAACAAAAAAGAGTACATCACCAACTCCAGTTCCAACTTCTACTCCAACCTCTGCTGCTATTCCTACTCCTGTTTTATCTCAAGCTCCATTACCATCACCCGCGTTTGTCCCCGATGAGGTGATTGTTAAATATAAAAGTGGACAATCGCCGGATGAAATAAATGATGATAGCAAAAAAAGATCTTTAGAGAATTTTTTGATGGCAAATGGAATGTTATCCCAGGAAAGACTCCACGAGACCAATGACCCAGTTCTAAAGACTTTTTTTATTCTCAAACTAAAGAAAGGTGTAGATTTACAGAAATTAATCCTCCTATTAAAGGAGCGTGAAGAAGTTGAGAGTGTAGAACTAAACTATGTTCCAGAACTTTTCTGAAATACCGAACCTAATAAATAAACTAAAGGTCAATATAAACAGAAAAAAACTCAAGCTATTGCTAGTAATTCTCTTCATTTTTTTAAGTCTATTTAGCTTCTTTTTAATCTCTAGCAAAAAATCTCAAAAACCCCCCGTAAAGGAAATCATACCTATTTCAGCGAATGCAGAATTTGTACCCGACGAGATTATAGTTGAATATATGGATGGTTATGTTCCAGAAGACTTAAGAAAAAAAATTATCGAAGAGGGTGTATTATTAAAAATAAAATACACTTTTAATCCCACAAGTAATCCTGAAACAAAACTTAAAACTCTTGAAGAATTATTTAAAAGAATAGGGGTTATCTCGCAAGAGAGGCTTCACGTTACAAATAATGACCCCATTTTACGAAGATTTTACATTCTGAAGCTAAGAAAGGGGACTGATGTTAGGTTAGTGCATAAGATTTTAAGTAATGCTGAAGGTATTGAATCGGCAGAACCCAACTATATAATGGAAATGTTTATAACTCCAAATGACCCAAGATACCTAGACACTGAAATGTGGGGATTAAGAAAGATTGATATGCCCAACGCGTGGGATATCGCAACAGGTTCCCGAGGAGTAGTAGTTGCTGTAATTGATAGTGGGATTGCAGATCATGAAGATTTAAATGACATAGAAAGAGTAAATGACTTAATTTGTGGTTACCACGCTACGCACGTTGCGGGAACCATAGGAGCAGTTGGTAACAACGGTATAGGAGTTCCTGGGATTAATTGGGAAGTAAAGTTAATGTCATTAAGAGTTACGTTATCCGGTTGCCCTATTGGTTTATCTATCCCTGCGGCCATATCGACAGCAGCCGATAGGGGAACACGGGTTATAAACATGAGCATAGGACATCAAGACCCCTGTTCCGTAGGTGAGCAAAGTGCTATAGATTATGCCATAAAAAAAGGAGTGGTTGTGGTTGTGGCGGCAGGAAATGATGGAGTGTCAGCGTCAGGTTTCAGTCCAGCTAACTGTGCTGGAGTGATTACTGTAGGAGCTACAGATGCACAGGATCGTAGATCAATATGGAAGATAGGAATAAAAGAGTCAAATTATGGCTCCACTGTTGAAATAGCTGCTCCAGGGACGAGTATTCTTTCGACGGTACCTGACAATGGATACGGAACTCATAGTGGAACATCTATGGCCTCGCCTCATGTTGCAGGAGCTGCGGCTCTTGTTTTATCTCTTTACCCAAACCTTACTCCACAGCAAGTCAGTGATTGTTTAGTTGCAAGCGCAGATCCTATTTCGACCGATAAACCGATTGGCAAAAGACTAAATGTCTTTAGAGCCCTTCAAGCATGTGGTAGTGAGCAACCACCTCCAACCAATACTCCAACTCCAACCCCAACATTGACTCCAACACCCACAACTACTCCAACACCAACCCTGCCTCCCGGGACAACTTCTACTCCAACGCCGACTTTACCTCCAGGAGTGCCGACACCTACCCCAACGCCAACTCCAACAGGCGGGGGTTCGGGAGGAGCTAGTCCGACGCCTTCTCCAACGCCGATAGTCTTTTATAATTGTATTTTTGATCCAAGCTTTTGCTCAGGCGAAAAGAATCTTCAGCTTTGTCAATTATTTTGTACTCTGAAATAAACCCTGCATTTAATGGGACGAATTGCAATTTATAGAGAAACCTCTTAAACTAAAAGTACAATCTGCCCATGTTTTATTTATCACTACCCATAATTTTTTTAAAATTTTGGTATTTTGAAGCGCCGATAGGGATTGTGAGGTTTTTTTCTTCGTTAAATAGTTCAGCGCTTGCGCTTTCGTCCCTACCCCTTTTAATAAAAACTTATTTTAAGCCATGGAAGAACGAATACAGAAAAGGGTTAGTTGTGTTTTCAATCGTCATGGGAATTTTCATAAAAACTTTTGTAATAGCAGCGGATCTTGTAATTTTTCTTCTGATTTTATTTTTGGAAATTAGCTTTTTTGTCTTTTTTATTCTTTGGCCGATCGCCACGGCAATGCTAATTTTCACTTAGTATGAAAGAATACGCAAGAATTTACACAATATACAACTCTTTATTTTTAAGACTCTCAAGAATAGGATTGTTACTGATTCTTTTCTTTCTGGTTTTGACAGAAAAGAGCAATATTTCCTTATTTTATCTTTCACTTTTTCTAATTCTTGAAGTATTTTCCCGTTTTAAGATTTCAAAGATAAAGCCGCAGATTGAAGTAAGTAAAAATGACGGGAAAAATATTTATAATTCATTTACTCTTCAAGCCTTAAGTTTAATTAATTTTAATACAAGCTCAAAGGACATTGTAAAAAAACTTTTGGAAACAAAATCAGGGGAATTTATTCTTCAAAAAGCTGATATCTTAAATAAAGAAATAGATTTTGCGGAAAAAGTGTCAAAAGAAGATATTACCCGCAGCGCTTTTGGTCTTGTTAAGAGACTGGGGGGTAAATTTGTTACTTGCGCTGATTTGATAGCCTCATATTTAATACTAACAGAAGATAAAACAAAACTTTTGTTTAATAAAAACCTTAAAAAAGAAGAACTGCTCCAAATTCTGTCCTGGGCAAGAACAAAATTTACCGATGAGGAAAATCCAAAGCATTTTGAGATAAACTTTTGGGGAGAAGGTATAGGAGAAAATTGGACTACGGGATGGACAATCGAGACCAAGAAATACATGATTGATTTAACGCCCGAAGTTTTGAGAAATAAGCCTGTTATTGCGGCAAGAGAAAAAGAATTTGAAGAGCTTGTTGAGACAATGTATAAAAATAAAAGCGCGCTTCTTGTAGGAGAACCGGGGGGAGGAAAGAAAGAAATTGCAGAGTTTCTTGCTTTTGAAAGTTTTGTAGGAAACTTAAAGGGAAGCCTCTATCATCAGAGATTTTACCAACTTTTGATAGACGCGCTCGTTGCGGGAACTTCCAGCCCAGGAGATCTTGAGAACCGTCTTGATAATATCATCCAGGAAGTAGCGCATGCAGGCAATATAATAATTTTCCTGCCTTCCTTTGAGAATATATTGGGTTCATCCTCTTTCCATCTGGATCTTTCAGGAATACTCACTCCTTATATTGAAAGAGGGGTTATAAGAATAATCGGAACGATTACGGATGGGGCTTATAAAAAATTTGTAGAGGGAAGGAAGACTTTTTCAAATAACTTAGAAATTATAAAAATAGCGCAGCCGGATGAAAATAATGCTCTTGGGATGCTTTTTAAGAAATCCGAAGAACTCGAAAATCCACAAGTAAAGATTTCTTATAAAGCTTTAATTGCGGCTCTTAAATATTCCAAGAAATACCTTCCTAGCAGAGTTCTTCCCGGCTCTGCGGTAACATTATTGAAAGACACTCTTGTAGCGGTAAGTCTTTCGGGCAAATCAATTGTGGAGGAAAAAGATGTTATCGAAAAAATTGAGGAGAAAACAAATATTGCGATAGGAAGACCCGGAAAAGAAGAGAAAAAGTTGTTGCTAAATCTTGAGGATGAGATTCATAAAAGAATTATAGATCAAAATGAGGCAGTGTCCGAAGTTTCAGAAGCCATGCGAAGACTCAGAACCGGTTTGACGATAAAAGATAAACCAATATCATTTTTATTTCTTGGACCAACCGGTGTTGGAAAAACTGAAACTGCCAAAACACTCGCCCGAATATATTTTGGAAAGGTGCATCAAATGATAAGACTTGATATGAGCGAATACTCAGAAGGCGATTCTTTAAAAAGATTGCTTGGTTCAATGCCGGGCGAGGAAGAAATGCCGGGAGAGCTTATAGATAAAATATTAGATAGTCCCTTTTCCTTGGTTCTTTTGGATGAGTTTGAAAAGGCAAGTTCAAACATCCTTAATCTTTTTCTCCAGGTCCTTGATGACGGAAGACTTACAGATAACAAGGGTAAAACTGTTTCTTTTACCAATGCAATAATTATTGCAACTTCAAATGCCGCCTCAGAGTTTATTCGGGAAGAAGTAAATAAAGGGACACCAATGGATAAAAAGTTTGCGCAAAATCTTTTAGAGTTTTTGCAGACAAAGGAAATTTTTAAGCCGGAACTTCTAAATAGATTCGATGGAATAATTGTCTTTAAACCCTTGGGGCAAAACGAAGTACAACAAGTAACCCAAATTCTTCTAAAAGAACTTTCCGAAAAAATACTAGAGCAGGATATAACAGTAAGTTTTGATGAAAAACTAATTGATAAGATTATCAAAGAAGGATTCGATGAGCAGTTTGGTGCAAGACCTATCAACCGCTACATTCAGGATAACATCGAAGACCTCCTTGCGCAAAAAATTTTAAAGGATGAAATAAAACGCGGCTCCAAAATCTCAATTTCTGTGGACCAGAATAATAATATCACTATTTAATACTCGAGATTAAGTTTGAGATCTTCCTGGTCAAAAGTAATTTTCTTGAAATACTTGAAGAAACCATCCCTTCCTAATAAAGGAATTCTGTGGTCATAACTAAAATGCATTTCTGTTTTAAAACTGTAGTTTTTTACAAATAATTTTACAGAGTGAACGTATGCTGTAATTCCTATATTTCCTATTCCAATATGCTCAGTCTTCCTGCCTTTTTTAATCCTCAGACCCATTTTCTCTCCAACAACCGCAGGGAATAGGTTAAAGTCTGCTCCCGAATCGAGAAGGCAGTCGATAATGTATGGATACATTTTATGACTCGCGCTAAGTCTAATAGGAACCATAGGAGTATATATTGCAATAAGCCTACCATTTATGATATGAGGAGTAGGTAAATAATCATAAGTGATTACCGGCATACGGGAGACAAAAATTTATCAAGAGGAGGAATATATCTAATTATTGCATCTTTAATGTTAAGTTTGTTAAGTTTTTTTTCGAGTTCTTCAATAGTATTTCCTGCAGTAATTATTCTAGAAGAATCTGTAGGCAGGGCGATATACTGATTGCCATATTTTGCAAGTGTCTTGAGATCAAGCTTTTTCATGTATACTAATTATAGCACAAAATGCGATTGACACAAAAACTGAAATATGAAATAAAACGCGGCGACAAAATCCTTGTTCTAACAGATTCTTCCGATTCAATAATAATTACAAAATCTTCATAAAACTAGTATTCGATCGTTGCCACATAGAAGCAAATTTGGTATACTGTTTCGACCATGCCGGCAATTCAAAGAAGTGAGTTTTCACTTGCCTTAAATCAGGTCGCCAACGAACGCGGCGTTGATGTTTCTGTGGTTTTGGACACTGTTAAGAATGCAATTCTGGCTGCCTACAAAAAAGACCATCCCGGAATAGAAATTGAGGAGCACTCGGCAACTTTGGATAAAAACAGTGGAGAGGCAAAAATTTTTTATAAAGATAAGGATGTCACTCCGCCCGGTTTTGGAAGAATTGCGGCTCAAACTGCAAAACAGGTTATTCTTCAGAAAATAAGAGAAAAAGAAAAAGAGGCAATTATTTCAGATTATAAAATGAGAATCGGAACAGTAGTCAATGGAATGGTATTGAGATTTGCAGGTCCAAATATAATTGTTGATGTAGGCAAAACAGAAGCAGTTATGCCCTCTCACGAGCAAATTCCAAATGAAAAATATCATTTAAATCAAAGACTTACCGTTTATCTTTTGGAAATAAGAGAGGGACTGCGGGGAGAAGAACTAATAGTTTCAAGAGCCGCCAACGGGCTTTTGGAAGGCCTTTTTAAAAGAGAAGTTCCGGAAGTGGCGCAGGGAAGTGTTGAGATAAAAGATATCGCAAGAGAGACCGGCTCAAGAAGTAAAATTGCCGTTTACTCTTCTCAATCGGGAATTGATCCGGTTGGAAGTTGCGTTGGTCAAAAAGGCGTAAGAGTTCAGGCTGTAATTGCGGAATTTGGGGGACTTGAGAAAATAGATATTGTTCAATGGCAAGAGAACTTAAAAGATTATATTGGACAAGCTTTGTCTCCTGCAAAAAATGTAAGAGTTGAAATAAACGAAGATGAAAAAACTGCCCATGTTTTTGTTCCATCGGAAGAGCTTTCTCTGGCGATTGGAAGAGAAGGGCAAAATGTTCGCCTTGCCTCAAAACTTACTAAGTATAGAATAGAAATTGAAGGAGAGCCCACCGTCGCTGAAGCTATGGCGGGCAAGGAAACTTCGGAAAATATAAAAAATAAAAATGGAAAAATTGAAGAAGTTAAAAAAGAAGAAAAAGAAATGAGTCCAAAAATTCAAAAAAAGTCCCGCAAAGCGGGATCTGGCTCCGCCAGAAAAAAATCAACAAAGAAGGCAAAAAAAGCAGGAAAAAAATCTAAAGAAGAGTCAGCCTAAAGTTTCATGAAAGCTGTTTATAACAAACTTGGAAAGATAAACTTAGGAAAAATATTATGGATAAAAAAGAAAAATCAAATTCTAAATCAAAGGAAGATCCACGCTTGTCAAGCAAGCGAACTCAGCCTTCGGCTTCCGTTCCTCCGGTTGTTGCCGTAGTAGGTCACGTAGATCACGGAAAAACTACACTTCTAGATACAATCCGAAAATCCAATATTGCACAAAGGGAACACGGCGGAATTACCCAGGGAATTGGTGCGTCAAAAATAGAGTTTATAAATGAGGGAGAAAAAAGAGCTATTACTTTTATTGATACACCGGGACACGAAGCATTTTCCCACATGCGCGGACGTGGAGTTATGGCTGCAGACATTGGCTTATTAGTTGTTTCATCTGTGGATGGAGTAAAACCTCAGACAAAAGAAAGCATTAAGTTTTTAAAAGAGGCAGATGTACCTTTTATTGTTGTTTTGACAAAATCGGATCTTGCCGAAAAAAATCCGGAAAAAGTAAAACGAGAGCTTTTAAAAGCAGGAGTTCTTTTAGAAGGTTATGGCGGAAATGTCCCTGTTATTGAAGTATCTGCAAAAACAAATACAAATATTAAGGAGCTTTTAAGTTTAATTCTTTTGGTTTTCGAAGTGAGCAATGAAGGTTTGGATAGTTTGAAAGAAGAAGAATTTAAAGGAGTAGTTATCGAGTCAAAACGAGATCAGAGGATAGGACCGGTATCAACAGTTGTCATCAAAAATGGCACTCTATCTGTAAGAGACGAAATATCAGCAGGTGAGATACTTGGAAGAGTAAAGAGCCTTACAGACACTTTGGGAAAAAGAGTGGATAGGGCAACAGTGGGTGAGGCAGTTGAAGTTTTAGGATTTGAAAAGGTTCCGCAAGTTGGGAGTACGGTTTTTAAAAAGGGTTCTAAGATCGGCGCTGAGGTCGTCGTCCCTTTTGCCATCCCTTCAGAAAAATCTGAATCGGCACCATCTGCAAGCGGATCTCCCTTCCTGAACGAGGAGACACCGCTTCTCTCTATTATAATAGTAGCGGATACTTTGGGATCTCTAGAAGCCATAACAAATGCAATTCCTAAGGAAATAAGCATTGTGTCCAAAAAAACGGGGGATATAACACCGGCAGATCTTTTGCTTGCAAAATCCGTTGGCGCAATTGTTCTTGGATTTAATATAAAGATTAAGCCCGAAATTATAAAACTTGCAAAAACAGAAAAAATTCTTGCTAAAAATTACAATCTTATTTACGAGCTGATAGATGAAATAACAGATGTTTTAGAAGGCAGAGAGCTTTCGCTTGTCGAAGAAACTCTGGGACGAGCAAAGATAGTTGCGCAGTTCCCATTTGAAAAAACTAAAGTTTTAGGAGTTGCGGTGCTTGAAGGAAGAGTGGCAAAAGGGGATAAGATAAGAATTACAAGAAAGGATGAGATTGTAGGAGAGAGCATAATCTCATCTCTTCGACAAGGCAAAAATTCCATCTCAAAGGTAGAAAAAGGCAATGAAGCTGGCATAATTATTTCTCCTTTCCTTGACTTTACTATAGGAGATATGGTAATATCACTTGGATAAATTTCCCTATGGACAATAGAGTTTTAAATCAGATAAAAGATTTTATCGGAAAAAATAACCAGATCGGTATTGCCGTTGGAAAAAATCCGGGCGTTGATGAACTGGGAGCGGCTCTTTCACTTTATCTCTCTCTTCAAACTTTCGGAAAAGATGTATCAATAGCTTGTCCAACAGAAGCTTTGGTTGAACATTCTGATCTTGTTGGAATAGATAAAGTAAAATCAAGTTTTGACGCAGGATCGGGAGATTTGACTGCTTCTTTTCCGTACAAAGAAGGAGAAATAGAGAAAATTTCCTATACTCTTGAGGATGGTTTTTTAAATATTATTGTAAAAGCAGGAGAAGATGGTTTAAATTTTTCCGAAAATGATGTTGTTTTTAAAAGATCGCAGGGCTATCCGGGACTTTTGTTTGTTGTAGGAACTCCAAGGCTTTCGGATTTGGATAGAATATTTGACCCCCAGGCTTTAAAAGATACTGTGGTAATTAATATAGATAATAAACCCGATAATCAGGGGTTTGGAGATATTGCTATGGTTTCTCCAAATAACTCTTCACTTTGCGAGCAAATAGGCGATTTAATTTTGTCACTTGGTCTCCCATTAGATATCGATACTGCGCAAAATTTATTAATCGGAATAGAAAATGCAACAGACAATTTCCAAAACACGAGAACAAGTCCCTTAGCTTTTGAAATGGCAGGACAACTTATGAAAAAAGGCGCAATAAGAAGTGATAAAAGATTTACAAGAGCTCAAATAAGGGAAGATGAGGAAGAGTCTTCAATCTTCTCTCAAAAAAATATTCCTCAGCCTAGAACCGATAAAAAAGACCAAGTCCGGCCGGAACCCGCTTCGCCCGCATCGACGCGAGGCGTGCAGGCAGGAGAGCAGGCCCCACTCCGCCAAGGCTCCGCGGGGCAAGGAAAAAATCCGCCGATAGATTGGCTAGCCCCAAAAATTTACAAAGGCTCAACCAATATTTAACCTGGATCAAGATTCCTCATCCGGCAAATGGTTTTCCTTATTGAGGATCAGGATAAAAATTGATATAATTACTAACTATGCCGTTAACATCAACGCAAAAACAGGATATTATAAAAAAATTCCAGACAGTAGCGGGGGATACGGGAAGTCCCGAGGTTCAGATTGCCCTTTTGTCAAACAGAATCTTAAAATTAACAGATCATTTAAAAGCGCATATTCACGATACTCATTCCCGTCGCGGCCTTTTATCTATGATTGCAAAAAGAAGAAGACTTGCTAATTTTTTAAAGAATGTAGATAAAAACCGCTACGCCACGATTATAGGAAGTGTTGGTTTGAAAGACTAAATGAAAAAAACCCAAGTCCACGCAGAACTCGGAGGTAAAACCCTCACACTTGAAACAGGAGAACTTGCCAAACAAGCAACATCTTCAATTCTCGCCCGACTTGGAGATACTATGGTTTTGGTAACTTTGGTTGTAGGAAGAGAGAGAGATGATATAGATTATTTTCCGCTAACCGTTGAATATGTAGAAAGACTTTACGCAGGAGGAAGAATAAAAGGAAGCCGTTGGGTAAAAAGAGAGGGCAGACCAAGCGATGATGCAATTTTAACCGCAAGACTTATAGATCGATCCATAAGACCATTATTTCCAAAAGAATTTAAAAGAGAAGTCCAAATAGTTATAACGGTTTTGTCTGTCGACGGAGAAAATGAGCCGGACATTCTTTCTATTATTGCAACATCTGCCGCTTTGTCGATCTCTCCTGTTCCATGGAATGGGCCGGTTTCAGCAGTGCGAGTCGGGTTCGTCAAAGAAAAAGATAACGGAAACAAAGAATATATAATAAATCCCGGAGCGGCGGAAATGGAATTCTCAGAGCTTGATATTATTGCAACTGCGACAAAAAATAAAACTATAATGCTTGAGGCGGAAGCTTTGCAAGTCACGGAAGATGTAGCTTTAAATGCCATAGAGAAAGCCCACGAGGAAAACAAAAAGATAATTTCGCTGATCGAGGAATTAACAAAACAGGCAGGGGCAAAAAAAGAATCTGTCTCAAAAGATTCGAAGTTTCTGGAAATTATTAAAAAACTTGAAAAATCTTACAAAGAAGAGATAGCAAATCTTGTAAAGGTAAGACTATCTAAGGAGTCGACGGGATCAGAAACAGAAGATTTGGTAAATACGGTTTTTGAAGGAGAAAAAGTGTCGGACCCCGAATCCTCAGTCGATAAAAAAATAATTGCAAGGGGAATGGAAAATGTTCTCTTTAAAATAATAAGAGATGATATCTTAAAGAAAGGTAAAAGGCCGGATGGAAGAGGAATAGATGATGTTAGAGAAATTTCTTCCCAGGTTTCCATACTTCCTAGAACTCATGGCTCTGCAATTTTTCAAAGAGGAGATACGCAGGTTTTAACTGTTGTGACGCTGGGCTCTCCAAAACTTGAGCAGTTGGTTGAATCGGCAGAGGGAGAAGAAACCAAAAAATACATGCATCACTACTCTATGCCTCCCTATTCGGTTGGTGAGACAGGAAGAATAGGTTTTCCTTCAAGACGTGAGATCGGACATGGTGCCTTGGCAGAGCGGGCTCTCCTTTGCGTCATACCAAAGCAGGATATTTTTCCATATACAATAAGAGTAGTTTCCGAAGTTTTATCTTCTAACGGATCAACTTCTATGGCAGCAACTTGCGGATCAACACTTGCTTTAATGGATGCGGGAGTTCCAATAGAAAATCCTATTGCAGGTATTGCAATGGGAATGATGTCCCAGGCTCAGCAATCAGCAACTAGCGGTCAGGAATCAGATTCGGCAGGTTCAAAAAAAGATTATGTAATACTTACAGATATCCTAGGACTTGAGGATTTTTCAGGAGACATGGATTTTAAAGTTGCAGGATCAGATAAGGGAATTACAGCGATACAGCTTGATGTTAAGGTTCCGGGAATTACAACTGCGCAAATTAAAGAAGTACTTGAGAAAGCAAAGACAGCCAGACTATTTATTTTGGATAAAATGCTGGAGGTTTTGCAGAAAGCGAGACAGGAAGTTTCAAAATATGCTCCGAAGATAGAAATGATCCATATTCCAGTTGAAAAAATCGGAGAACTTATTGGGCCGGGAGGAAAAATTATAAGAAACATCATTGCCCAAACCGGCGCAACAGTAGATGTTGAAGATGACGGTTCGGTTGCAATTTCGGGAACTACGGAGGAATCAGTTCAAAAAGCAATTGAATGGGTAAAAGGATTAACAAGAGAAGTAAAACCTGGAGAAGTTTTTGAAGGAATTGTTAAAAGAATTCTTCCTTTTGGAGCTTTTGTAGAAGTTCTTCCAGGAAAAGAAGGAATGGTTCATGTTTCCCAAATGGGACAGGGATTTGTTAAAAATCCCGCTGATGTAGTATCGATCGGACAAAAAGTAAAAGTAAGAGTAGTAGAAATTGACGATCAGGGAAGAATAAATCTTTCCATGAAGTTTGGACCGGACGGGCAAAGCGACGGAGGTCGCATTGATAGGGGTGAAAAAGATCAAGACCGTGACCGTCCATCTCCCAATCAAAATGTTCAAAATCAAAGACCTCAAAGGCGTGGACAGGATGAAAGATCTGGTTTCCCTCAGAGACGTCCAGATCAGAATTTTCAAAATAGACCACAAAAGGAAGAACATCCGTTGGCACGGCAGTTTAAAAGAGAAAGAGCCGAGAAGGAGAGCAAAGACAGACGAAGTTTCCCGCAAAGAAGGCCGCGTTTTAGAAAAGACAGCTATTGACAACCATGTATCCACTGTATATACTTTAGATATTATGCAGACTGTTATTCATATTAAATCCGATAAGGAAGTAAAAGAAAATGCTCAGAAAGCTGCAAAGGAGCTTGGTCTTACGCTTAGCGATGTTATAAACGCGTCTCTTCGAAATTTCATAAGAACAAGGGAGGTTATTTTTTCCCATACTCCCCGCATGACTCCCAAGCTTGAGAAGATTATTGCAAAAGTTGAGGAGGATATAAAACACAATCGAAATATTTTTGGACCGTTTAAAAACGCCAAAGAAGCAAATAAGTTTCTCGATAGCTTATGATAACCTCCTATCATAAGGACTTTCTTAAAAAATTTAAAAAATTAAATCCCCGACAAAAAAGTAAATTTAAGGAGCGACAAATTATCTTTGAGAAAGATGAGTTTAACCCAATTCTGAATAACCATGCTTTGACAGGAAAGTATCAAGGTTTTAGAAGTATAAATATTTCAGGAGACTTGCGGGCAATATTCAGAAGAGAAAAAGATTCGGTGTTGTTTGCCGCGCTTGACAAACACAGCAATCTTTACGGATAAAGTTTGTTCGTGCTTGATTTTCCACCCCAACCGAAATAAATTTTATTATATCGAAGGGCTTCTTTTGGCAAATTGTTTATTGCTCGAATTGTATTTGAAGAGATGTGCCGAGTGCATTTGCTATTTTTTTAAGAAATGAAAGAGAAGGAAGTGACGATGCGCTTTCAGTGCGCGATATTACCGATTGGTGGTATACACACATCGGAGGTGAAATAGCTTTACACATTGGGATTTTTTACTATTTTTCTAAAATTAGATGCTTTATTTGATCGAGTTTTCTTTGATAATCTTTTTGGTCGAGCATAAAATTAAAATATTTCTTTTTTGAATGGAAATTTGAGAGTATAGTTTTGACTTCACAAAAACCATTAACATCTCCTTCAATATACTGCAATAAGGACGACCAAGGATATTTTTTTAAGTCATTAACAGTTTTAACAACATAAGAAGTGTACGGGTTGAGGTGAATATAGCGAGATGTATGTAAAAGTTGATTTTCATTTTCTATTCTTATCGACTTGAATTGACCTTGAAAAAGGTGGCCTATCCTTTTATGTCTTATATTAAAATAGCGGGCGAAACTATTTTGAAAATTTGCTAAAAATCTTGACACTCCGTTATCATTTTCTTGCCTAAGTAAAAAATGAAAATGGTTCGGCATTAGACAAAAAGAAAGAAAAGTGACATGTCTTTGATTATTCTTCCCCAATTCTTTTAGAACTTTTTCTTTATCTTTGACAGGTAGTCTATCGTAGAAGGAAAACCTTAAGGGAGGTTTAACGAACTGGTAAAAAAATAAAAGCTCTATTGCTCGATTATAATCCCGCTTATCATTAAAAATAGGCTGATGGTTGACCCCCCGATTTACTATATGGTAGATTTCTCCAGTAGCTAAAGGAGTATTTCTTTTTGGCATATAATAAATTATAATCTATGGTTCCCAATGTGTCAATATAATTTCACATCGGGAGTGAAAAAGGTGTAAGTAGTGTAAAGATTAGGCTATTGAAAAACAATTTATGGATAATTACTTGAAAATTGTAGTATTATAGACATATGGATAACTCGTCTGCCTCGCTGGAGGATCAAATTCAAAAACTTTCGGAAAAGATAAAAGCTTCAAATTTACCCTCGGATCTTTTGGAAAAAATTGAAAGCATGATTAATTTGCTCAAAGCTACTCTAAAAAGCGGAACCGCATCATTTATAAATTTTGAAACCGTAGCGAATTACGTAGATTGGATAACGTCTCTTCCTTTTAACAAAGAAACAAAGGATATTTTGGATCTTAATCACGCAAAAGAGATACTGGATAAAAATCATTACGGACTTTTAAGCGTTAAAAACAGAATTATAGAATATTTATCTTCAATTATCTTGACTATGCAAAACGATTCAACGGGCGGAGTGATAAGAGCTCCGATACTTTGTCTTATCGGCTTGGTTGGAACAGGTAAAACGACACTCGGATATTCTATTGCACAGTCTCTTGGGCGAAAATTCGAAAGAATTCCTTTTGGAGGAATGGGAGATGCAAGGGCGCTCCGCGGCCAATCCCGGGCATATGCGGATGCGGAACCGGGTGCAGTTATCAAAAAGATTGTTAACTCACAAAGTAAAAATCCGGTTATTCTTTTAGATGAGCTTGATAGAGTAACAGACGGAGCACGGGCAGATATTATGGGAGTTTTAGTTGAGCTTTTGGATCCTGAACAAAACAGAGCATTTACCGATCATTACATTGATTACCCTTTTGATCTGTCTCATGTTTTATTTGTTGCAACGGCAAACAACACAACAAATATCTCGACTGCAGTTTTGGACAGGCTTGAGATTGTTCAAATGCCATCTTATACGGATGAGGAAAAGCTGGCTATTGCAAAAAGTTATCTTTTTCCAAAGATTCAAAAGCAAACAGGACTTTCCGATAATCAACTCACAATTGATGATAATGTATGGACTTTTTTAATAAGACCCCTGGGATTTGATGCGGGAATAAGAAGTCTTGAACGGACAATAGAAGGAGTATGCAGAAAAACAGCAAGACTTATTGTTGAAGGGAAAGTTCCTCAGGGTTCTTATGTTCATATAACATCGGAAAATTACAAACAGTTTTTACCGACTTAATATGAAAGATCAAATATCATTTATTCCAATTGGAGGAATCGGCGATGTTACGAGGAATATGTATCTTTATGAATATCAAAACGAGATACTTATTATCGACTGCGGTTTGGGCTTTGCAGACGAGACAATGCTTGGAGTTGATCTTCTCTTACCCGATATTTCTTATCTTCTTTCAACAAACAAAAAAATAATCGGGATGGCGTTAACGCACGGACACGAAGATCATGTAGGCGCTCTTCCCTACATACTTCCTCAGCTTGCAAAAAAAACAGGCTTTTCTTTTCCTATTTTTGCAGGACCGTTAACGGCAGGTTTGGCAAATGAAAAATTAAATGAATTTGGAGTGCCTGTCAGAGTAAAGACCGTAGATTACGAAAACGGGGAAATAAAACTGGGAAGTTTTACGATTTCTTTTATAAGAGTAACTCATTCGATTCCGGATAGTTCCCATATTTTTATAAAAACTCCTGTTGGAAATTTTTATCACGGGAGTGATTTTAAATTTGATTTAACTCCATTTGATGGAAAGAAAACCGATTTTTTAAAGATTTCAAAAGCGGCAGACCAAGGAATTCTTTGTTTATCCTCCGATTGTCTTAGGGCAGAAAAAGAAGGGTTTACAAAATCCGAGCAGGTTTTAGCAGAAAATATAGAGAAAGAAATGCGAAATTGCGAGGGCAAATTTATTTTAACAACATATTCTTCTAATATTTCAAGACTTAATCAGGCAATTCTGGCCTCGAAAAAATTGGGCAGAAAAGTTGCTTTTGTCGGAAGATCTTTAATAAATACGGCAACTATTGCGCAAAAATTAGGATACATGAAGCTTGACCGCGGCATGGAAATAGATGTTCACGAAATAAGAAAATATAAAGATTCAAATCTTTTGCTTTTGGTTGCCGGAAGCCAAGCACAGGAAAATTCCGCGCTTTCCCGAATTGTAAATGGAGACCACAAAGAGGTTTCGATTTCTTCAAAAGATGTAATTGTTTTTTCTGCAGATCCAATTCCGGGAAATGAGGTATCAATAAATTCATTAATCGACAGCATTGCAAAAAAAGGAGCAAGAGTTGTCTACTCCCAAATTACAGATGATTTCCATGTTTCTGGACATGGATCGGCCGATGATTTAATGCTTCTTATGGAATTGGCCCACCCCAAGAAATTAATTCCAATTGGAGGAACATTCAGGCAAATGGTTGCCTATAAAAATTTAGCAAAAAGACAGGGTTTTGATGACCGGGATATTTTGCTTTTGGAAGATGGTCAGGAAATAATTTTTACAAAAGATCAGGCAACAATGGGCAGAAAAATATCAATCAAAAACGTATATGTAGATGAAATCTCGGGAGAAGAATTAGAGAGTTTTGTTATAAGAGACAGGCAAAAAATATCAAAAGAGGGAGTAATAATTGTGGTTGCCGAAATAGATTCGCAGACTGGCCAAATAGTTGATTATCCAACAATAATTTCGCGAGGATTACCCAATCAAGAAAACAGAACTGCAAATAAAAAGGTAGCAAAAGACATTAAGGACGGGTTCAGTACAAAAAAAGGGCGGGTAACAGACTGGGTGTATATAAGAAAAAAAATCGGAGAGATTGCGGAAAAATCAGTTTTTAAACATCTTCGCCGCCGTCCTCTTGTATTACCGGTTATTATAGAGGTGTAAGGGTATATAATAGATAAAATGGCAAGAAGAAAACAGTACAGAAGACATTACAGAAGACAAAAGTTTAAATTAAAACTTAAAAAAACTACAATTTATTCAATTTTTTCTTTTGGACTTCTTATTGCAGGAGTAATCTCTCTTTTAGCTTTTTCCAAAAGCCAGCCTTCTTTTATTTTCATAACGACCCTTTTGGAAAAATACTTTGGTTCAATTTCTATACTTTTCCCGCTTACTTTGATTCTCTTAGGATTTTTCTTTTTAAGGCTTAAGTTTTTTCTTTCGCGTCCAAATGTTTCTATTGGTTTTCTTCTTCTTTTTATGTCCTTGGATGCATTGTTGAAGGGCGGGGCAGTGGGAGAATATCTTTTTTCGGTCTTAGCAGATGTATTAACGGAAGTAGGGGCAAATTTAGTTTATTTTGCCGGTATTTTTGTAGGAATAATAGTATTTTTTGATACCTCAATAGACGAACTGATCAGCGCTGTAGGTTTTGTAATAGAAGTTATCAAAAGACTTTTTCCCTCAAAACTTTTCTCATTCTTTAAAAATAAACCTGCGGGAGGCAAGGACAGGCAGTTAACAATAAAAGGCGGAATAAGAGATTTCTCCGGTCTTTCCAATAAAGAGATGACGGTTTCATCTCCTGTTATTAAAAAAGACTCTCCGCTTCTTTCGGATAAGTTGGTAAGTAATCCCTTGGCGCAAGGTCTGGTTTGGGAATATCCGCCCTTTTCTCTTTTATCGGATTCATCTTCTCAAAAAGCGGAAAGAGGAGACATAAAAAGAGTTGCCTCAACTATCGAAAGCACTCTTCAGAGTTTTAGCATTGGAGCCAAAGTTGTTGAAGTTAATCTTGGGCCTGCGGTAACGCAGTATGCTTTGGAGATTGCATTGGGAACTAAAGTATCTAAAATTACTTCTTTGGCAAATGATCTTGCCTTGGCAACAGAAGCACCAACAGGGCAGATAAGAATAGAAGCGCCAATTCCCGGGCGAAATTTAATCGGTATCGAAATACCAAATAGAAGTCTTGAGGTTGTGACCTTAAAGACAATGCTTGAGTCAGACATAATGCGAAAAAATAAATCCAAACTTACCGTATCCTTGGGTCTTGATGTTTCCGGCAATCCTGTTGTTGCAGATATTGCAAAAATGCCTCATGTGCTTATTGCGGGAACAACAGGGTCTGGAAAATCTGTTCTTATCAATTCTTTTATTTCGTCTCTTCTTTTCAGAGCCGCGCCTTCTGAGGTAAGACTTATCCTTATAGATCCAAAAAGAGTCGAGCTTGCCGGTTACAACGGAATTCCTCATCTTATGACCCCGGTTATTGTAGAGGTTGAAAAAATTTTGGCGTCTTTAAAGTGGGCAATGGATGAAATGGACAGACGTTATAAAAAATTTGCAGAAAGCGCAGTTCGGAATATCGATTCCTATAATGAGCTGGCCGGATTTCAGTCACTCCCATATATTGTTATTTTTGTAGATGAACTTGCCGATCTTATGGCTTTTGCGCCGGTTGAAGTTGAGGATGCAATTGCCCGGCTTGCCCAAATGGCGCGCGCGACGGGAATTCATTTAGTTGTTTCAACCCAAAGGCCGTCGGTTGATGTTATAACAGGACTTATTAAAGCAAATATTCCCTGCAGAATTGCTTTTAATGTTTCTTCTATGGTTGATTCCCGTGTTATCATCGATACACCCGGTGCTGAAAAACTTTTGGGTAGAGGAGACATGCTTTATATTCCGCCCGATCAGGCAAAACCTACTCGTATCCAGGGAGCATTTATTTCGGATAAGGAAGTTAAAAAACTTGTTGACTTCCTTAAAGAAAAAGGACCGCCCGTTGAATATACGGAAGAGGTCACGCAGACACCCCTTGTTACAAGAAAGGGATCGGCACCGTACGGTACGAACGGAAGAGATCCGCTTTTTGAGGAGGCAATAAGAACGGTTTGCCAGCACGACAGGGCCTCGGCATCTCTTCTTCAAAGAAGACTTTCAGTAGGTTATTCAAGAGCTGCCCGAATTTTGGATCAGCTGCAGGAAGCAGGAATTGTAGGGCATGCGGAAGGTTCAAAGCCGCGGGACGTTCTTATTAGAAATGCCGATGAGATTATCAACAGTCTCAATCAGTAACAACAATGATACGAGCCGGGCAAAAGCTTAAAGATGAGCGCCAAAATCGCGGACTTTCTCTTTCGGAAGTTTCAAACGCAACCAAAATTAGGGTTGAATTTTTACAAGCAATAGAAAAAGGGGAGTACGGGAAACTTCCTTCTTCCTCCTATGCTCAGGGGTTTGTCAGAAACTACGCAAAATTTTTAGATTTTGAGGAAGAGGAAATATTAGCGCTCTTCAGACGTGAGTTTGACGGGAAAAAAGTTTATAAAGTCTTGCCCGAGGGATTGGTAGGGCAAAAAGAAATGCCGCTTAAAAGATTTAAGATAAAACAGGCTGCAATTTTGGTAGTACTTCTTTTTATATTGCTCTTGGGATTTTTGATTTTTCAGTATCGCTATGCTTTTATAAGCCCGCCTATCCATCTCTCCGGCCCCACGGAGATGGAAGTTTTATCATCCTCTACGATTTTGGTTTTTGGAAAGACAGATCCCAATTCAACTATCACAGTTAATGATGAGCCGGTTTCGGTAAATCAAGACGGAACTTTTAGAAAAGAAATTTCTGGATTTCCCGGAAAAACTACAATAACCGTGAGGGCAGTTAACCGATTCGGAAAACAAACCACAATAGAGCGCCACGTTGTGATAAAATAGCGGTCGATTAAATCGGAGTTTGTTACATTAAGTTCCAATTGACACAGAACCTTCCCAATGCTATCTTTAATTAAGCATGATAGATCCTGCCCAGACAGCATTGTTTTTGGTAATAATAGTCTTGACCATACTCCTTTTGGTTTTGGGCGTTCAGGTGTTTTTTATTCTCAGAGGGTTAAGACAAACTATCGATAAGGCAAATAAGGTTTTGGATGATACGGGTGTTATAACAGAAAGCGTATCGGGTCCGATCTCAAATCTTTCAAGTCTTGCAACAGGAATTAAAACCGGTTCTGCAATTGCCCAGCTTTTTAGAAAAAGAAAATCAAAAAGAGAGGAACAAAATGAATAACAATCACGGAAACAAATTTTTTGACGGATTATTATGGGGTGCAATCTTAGGCGGAGGATTAGTTTTTTTGCTTTCGACAAAAAAGGGAAAGAAAATTTTAAAGATGATTACCGAAGAGGGTGTTGAGGGCCTTTCGGAAATTTTGGAAGCCCAAATAGACACGGAAGACTTAGGGGAAGAAACGGAAGAAGAGACAGGAGCTCCAAAAGAACCACAGCTTAAGGGCAACGGAGTTTCAAAAAATTCGCAATCAAAAGAATCCGGGGAAGAAGTAAAACCGCCCCAAAAGAGATTCTTTAGAAAAGCTCCAAGATAACTAAAGTCCGTATTTTTGTATATTTGCGTTATGCTCTTCAATTGTTTTTGCAAAATGCAAATGGCCGGATTTATCGGAAATATAAAATAAATAATTAGTTTTTGAAGGATTTATAACTGCCATAATAGAGGAAAGTCCGGGATTTGAAATAGGCGAAGGAGGCAAACCGGGATTTTTATAAGTATTGTAAGGAGATTTAATGTTAAGATCATCAATTGTTAAATCTTTCTTCCACCATCTTTTTTCATCCGGCGCATACCCCAATGCGTATTGGACAGTTGCGTCAATATCCAGCTTCATGCCCAAGTCGAGTCTGTTAAGTATTACGCTTGCAACTAAAGGCCGGTCCTGTGCAAACTTTGCTTCCCTCTCAACCAATGATGCGATCGTTACTATCTCTTTTTGGGAGAGTCCTGTTTTTTCTGCATTAACTCCATTGTATTTATTGGCAAAATTATTAGTAAGAAGAGACATTACCAAATTTAAATCGGCGTCTCTTGGAATAAGATAAGTATCGGGAAATAGATAGCCTTCCCTTGTTGCAAGAGTTTCTCTCCAGTCGGGTTTGTATGATGGAATATCCCTTTTAAGAATACTTGCAATTTCTTCCGCTCTTATTCCTTCGGGAATTGTCACCCAGATATCCAAAGTTCCGTGAGTTAAATTTTGTATTATGTCATAGAGACTCATTGAGGGACTTAATCTAAAATCTCCTGCTTCCAAATCCCTATCAAGTCCTAGTCTTTTTGTTTGAAGAAAAAAAATCACAGGGTCTTTGATTAGTCCTTTTATCTTAAGATTGTTTGCAATTTCTCTTACTCCATCTCCTCTTGCAACTACGAAAATTTGAGAATTCTTATCTGCTGGATTCTGTGCTCTGCCGCCATTTTTCCACCACAGAACAGCTACACCGACAGACAAAAGCAATACTGCTAAAAAAATAATAGATCTTTTCATACTACGCTTATTATTGGAAAGCGTGTTTGTGCACTTTTTCCATTTTTAAGATTATACATACTTTCGCTGTATAACGTACAGATTGTATCATTTTTCGCAACTTTTTCGCCAATTTTCTTGTTTAAGTAAATTCCTGAGCCTTTTTGTTTTGGAGCGCCCAATAGTCTTCCGACCATAGTAATGTTCTTGCTATTTATTCTTTTTACAACTCCGTTTTTTGTTGATTTTATTCTAATCGAAATTTCCCCGGGTTTTAAGTCCTCACTGTCTATATTTGGGTTTCCGCCCTGTTCTTTTATTATTTCCTGCATTTTTAAAAAAGCCTCACCATCTTTTAAAATCTTTTTTGCCCAATTAGAACAATTTCCATAATTTTCTTTTACAATTTCTTTAAGTTCTTTATCTGAGTCTTTAAGACAAAGTTTTAAGAGTTCGGTTGCAATATTAAGACTCCTTTGCTCAAGATCCAAAGGTCTGTTTGGTTTTTGCTGAAGAACTCTTAATGCCTCTCGAGTTTCCAAAATAGGACCAATTCCTCTTCCCGCCGGTTCATCCGTTTTATGAATTAAAACTTTTATTCGTATTTTAAACTTTCGCGCAAGATACTCAAATTTTTCTTTTAAAATCTCTGCATCTTTTACTCTATGGACTTTTACCATCTTTCCATATGGTAGATCAATAACAACATGATTTGAGGAAAAAGCAACTTTTTTGGCCATTATAGAAACCAAGATTTTATCATAGCTTTCAAAAAGAAGGGGTTTTTCTATATTTATAATTATGTCATCTGCAGGAGCAATGCCAAAACTTCCTCCCCAAACAATACAACCGTTTGTTTTCTTAACAATTTTATAAATCTTATCCTTACTTAAAACTACCGGAGCCAGTACTTCCATATCATCGGCTGTTCCATCGGGCGTAGTTATTGCTCGGGACGAACTTTTTGGAATAGTAAAACCCGCGGCTGCTACTATCGGCACGACTATTAAAGTCGTTCTTGTTCCCGGAACTCCCCCAATTGAATGTTTGTCGGCAACAATTCCGGAAAACTCAAGATGATCTCCTGTATCTACCATTGCGCGAGTTAAGTAATAAAGTTCTTTATTTGTAAATCCTTTTGAATATCCGGAAGCAGCAAAATAGGTAGTTAACACTTCTCCAAGTCTATTTCTTGCAATTTCATCCATTATAGAATAAATCTCTCTATCTGTGAGAGTCTTGCCGACAAGTTTTTTCTGAATTGCCTCAAGCGCTATTGCAAGTTCTTCTTCTTCGCTTTTAAAAATATTTTGCTTCATACACGCCCGCCTTTTATCTGGTCGATTGCTATTTTGATAATGGATTTAATAAGAGAGAGAAAAAAATAAAGTATAGTATTTATTATTCTATAAATCGCCGGCCAAATTTTAATTAAAATAGTTTTAAACTTATTTTCTTCTTTCATTAAATTTTTTCAAGTTTTGCTTTTATAATCAGCCTTTTCCAAGTTGTTCCGGGAGGGGTACAGGTAACAAGCGTTAGATACGAATTGCTGTAGTCTTGTTCAAAAATAGATATGTCGGAAGGCTCAACTATGCTTATGTTAAAAATCTTATATTTATAAGAAACTCCGTTTACATTTGCATATATTTCATCCCCCATCCTTAGCTGATATGCAGTAGCAAAAATAGTCTTATAATCGTTTGGATTGAAAAGCTGAGGGAGGGTTGAATGTCCAAAAATTACAGCAGTTCCGTTATCCGGCGGAATAGCGGTATTTTGATAATTAACAAGGTGAATTGCCAGGTTATTATCGCGTGTTGACACTGTAGCACTGTTGATTTTAAGCTTTGGAATTGAAATCGTATAAGATGGAATTTTTGGCTGTTCGGCTGTGGCAGGATTAAATCCCGGAAACCAATTTTTGGCATTTGTATAGTCTACTCCCGAGAGTGAATTACCTGCTTGAGAGATTAAACTCCCAATAGTAGACGGATTAATAACCATTGATTTTGGGATGGGAGCCTGTATCTTAGATGATGCAAGAGCGGGTGCGAAATAAATCTGCCAGGAAACAAGAGGATAGAAAATATAAAAAACAACAGCAATCCCCATAAAAAGGATTAAAAGACTTAAGAGGCGTAAGATTTTTTTTCTGGAAAACTTGTCCGCCTTTTTATAATAATATTTACCCATTTATTCTTGTTGTAATCTTTACGTTTTTAGAAGAGAAGGGAAGCCGCTTTGGGAAAAACGGAATATTAAAAGAAAGTTTTATCTCAACGTCCGAAATCTGAGGAATTTTTTTAAAAATTTCCTCTGCATCCGAAAAAGATTTTCCGGAAACTTCCTTTGAAAATTTTCCTTCATCGATTTTCGGAACAAGACTTCCAGCTATAGTTATATTTGCGTTTACCTCACCTTTAGTTTCTTTTATGTCTTTAACTTGCACTTTTATATTATTCGGATCAACAGTAAGATCACCCGAGATACTTGTTTTCAAAAGCTCGTTTGCAAAATTAGTAGCATCATTTTTTTTATAAGCAATGCCTTCAAAATTAACAGATCCTTTAAGGGTAACTTGTTTTGCTTCATCGTTTGTATTCTTGTCAAAATGTTTTTTACTAACGGTTGCACTTATAAATACGGGGAGCAAAACCTTATCATCCGAGACCTTTTTAGAAAGATCGTTTCTTGCTTTTCCTTCTAAATTCCTAGGAAGATCTTCAAGAAGTTTTGCTATATCGTCTTTTGACACAACGGTAACTTCTTTTTTAGTTCCTCCGGAAAAGGCATTGTCGTTTTTTGCCGCCGTTGAAGAGTTTGCGCCGCCAATTGTAAGCTTTGTATTCGATGGCAAATTATATTCCTGTCCGATTTTGCTGGAAGTAACATTTACGTTTGCTTTTCCGGGAGTGGTTCCCGAAAAAATATCTCCCGATGCGGAAGAAACCGTCACGCTTTTATCCAGCGTAAAATCAAGACCGTTTGAAGATGTAATGGTCGTTCCCGAAGACAGTGTTTTAGGAGAAGAGTCATTATTAAATATAGTTACTGTTCCTCTTGCCCTATCTCCAACTTCCTTTTTACCGGTTGACTGGGTTGAGACACTTCCGTCTTCTGATACGGAAATAAATTCTGCCTGAATAATACTTCTGGAAGGATCCGTAGGATTTTTTGAAAAAGTGATATTTTGAGTTTTATCTGTCCTTTTGCCGTCAATACTTAAAACTATGGTTGCTTTATTTACAAAAAAGTAGAAAACAATAAGGATTACAAAAAGAACAATTATTCCGGCCGGAATAAGAATCGCTTTTCCACCTCTGGGAATAAAAGGAATTCCCGTAAGAATCTTTTTAAGAGGCATTTTTTTTGCAATATCGGCCAATTTTTCGGATACACTTTTTAGACCTGCAAAAATCATCGCCGCACTCATCAGAGCTTGTTTCTTTTCTCCCTCTTCCATCATAAGCTCTTCCGGTACTTCCTCAATCTTCTTCTCCAAATCTTGATCGATGCTCTCAAACGGCGTTTTTTTTGGCGCGGGTTCTTTTAATATATCTTTATCTTCTACAAAACCAAAATACTCCATCGAAGAATTATCCGGAATTTTTTTAACCTTGCCTGTTACTGCTTCATCCTCAAATCCTTCATCCGTTTCCTTCCTGCCGACCCGCTTCGCCGAATCGAGGCGAGCAGACAGACTCTCTGCAGTTTCTTCCTTTTCTTCCCCGCCAGCTACGCTAACGCTAGCATTGTGGGCAGGCATTTCTTGCGAAATCTCACTTTCCAAAACATCAAAACCCATCTGCTGGGCCGCTCCAAATAAAACAGCCCGCCCGTCAAAATCCTGTGGAAGAGCAGTTACCTGGGGTAAATGAAGAAAAGGCAAGCTCTTGCTCCACCTGTGATTTATAAATTCCTGGCCTTCATCCTCATCACCATTGAAGATAATAATTCTGGCCGGCAAAATTTCAGAAGAAGAAAAACGTTTTAAAAGGTTATCGACTGTTTGAGCGGGGGATTCAAGAATCTCCGAAGTTTTTGATTCTACAATTCTTCCTGCCCTAATGTTTGCTACGGAAATATATTTCTCTCCTGCTTCAACCAAGATTGTCGTAACAGGAGCGCCTTCTTCCTTTTGAAGAAGATGTGCAATTGCCTCAAAAACAACCAAAAAACCTATTGGGACAAGCCCCAACCCATCGCTTATTTTTTTAAGCTTTATAAGATACTCTTTTTTTATTTTGTTGTCTTCTACCCAAGCCCCTTTAACGCCAAAAATAGTTCTTACTGTTTCTATATTTTCAGGCAGCGACTGTTCTGCAGTTGAAATTGCTTTGTCTAAAGCATCTAATAACTCGTCCAAGGAGGCTTGTTCGATTGAATTTTCAAAATATTCGCTGTGTTTCCCTAAAACGCTGACTTTT
>MFNM01000012.1 GCA_001782085.1 Candidatus Levybacteria bacterium RIFCSPHIGHO2_01_FULL_37_33 | reverse complement strand
AGAAAGAATGGAAAGTGTGAATCCAAAGATTGGTATAGCCGTAGGGCATAAGAATATCAACTCGTTCCTGCATCTCATATGCCGCTTTGTCGGTAAAAGTTAAAGCCAAGATACTTCCGGGATTATAATTTTTGTCAACAATAAGATGCTTTATTCTTTCTGTGATAACGGTAGTTTTGCCGGTTCCGGCTCCTGCTATGATTAAAAGAGGCCCCTTTTCGTGCTGTACGGCCTGGAGTTGTTCTTTATTTAAAATTCTTTCATCGCTCATGAGGGTATTTTAGCACAGAAATAATCATAAAAAACAGCATCCTTTGACAAAGGATTTTTTGTTTCACAAAGTGATTGGTCGGTTTACTCAACAACAACTGTTCCGGTCTGGCTTGGATTTAAATGATTGTGATATTTGTATGTGCCCAGTTTATCAAAGACAAGCTGAACAGACGATCCATCAGGGAATTCACCTAAATTAAGAGGCGGATATACCTGATGGGTTGGATGAACGGCTGAATTGACAGTTGCGCCGCCGCCGCTTTTGTTAAGCCAAATTACTCTTGTTCCGGTTTTTATAGTTATGGTTTTAGGGTCAAATCCAGAACTTCCAAACGTAACATTAGCTATTGTTTCTTTTGGTTTTTCTCCTCCCGTATTTACCGAAGTTCCGGCATTTGATGGTGTTTGATTAGTCACATTTGCGGGCTGATTCGTTTTATTTCCTAGTTTTCCTAAAAGCAAAACGCCTCCTCCTACAATAAGAAGAACAACAATAATTGTTATTAATGTCTTATTATTCATTTAAGATATCACCTCCTTTTTTTGAGATTTGTGCGATCTCCTGAATTTTTTCTTCCTCAAGTGATCCCGCAGACTGTATTTTATTACCAAGCTGCAAGAATCCGCTTGTGACGTTTGAAAATTGTGAGGAAGCGTTGTTAATATGTTTTCCTAAAACTCCCATATTATCCTGTACTTTATCATAATCTATCTGAAGTGCTCGCAATAATCTTAAAACCTGCCTTGATCTTACCTCTATTTTTTTACCCTCAAAAGAAAGAAGAATTGTTTGAAGATGAGCATACAAAGTATTTGGAGAAACTATATACACTCTTGCCTTTCTTGCGTATTCAATTACGTCCTGCATATTTGCTAGTTCATAAAAAACGGATTCACTTGGTAAGTACATTAATGCAAAATCCATTGTTCCTTCATCTGGCAGAATATATTTTTTAGAAATTGCATCAATGTGTTTTTTAACATCTCTAACCAATTCTTTTCTAAAATCCTCTTTTTCTTTTTCGGTTTTTGCCTTTACCATTTTTTGGAAATTTTCCATTGGGAATTTAGAATCTATAGATAAAATTCCGGCGTCTGTTTTTATAGCCGCATCAACCCTTTCCCCGGATTTAAACTGGTACTGAAGATGAAAACTGTTTTTTGGAAACATCTGGGAAATTAAATCTTTTAAAACCTGCTCTCCGATGTTTCCCCGCAGTTTCGGACTCTTTAAAAAATCCTGAAGTTCCTGCATGTTTCGTCCTATCTCACTCATTTGTCCCACTTCTTTTCCAACGTCTCTTATAACTGCTGCCGCTTTATCGAGCCTTTCATTTAGCTGTTTTGAATTTTCCTGCAAAGTCTTAACCATATTTGAAGAACTTTTGGAAAGGGCGTCGTTTAAGGTTTTATTTGTGGATTCCAAAGAGGATTGCATTGACTTGAGCCATTCTAAAAGAGTCTCGTTTTCCTGCGGTTTCTTAAGCTCGGAAAATTTTTTATTTAAAAAATAAAAAATTATTGCAAAGCCTACAATAACAGCGGCGATTATGGACAGTTCATTTTGCACCTTTCTATTCTACCACAAAAAATAATTTATTCTAGCTTAATGTGGCTCTGAAATATTAAGAATTTGGGCTAGAAAAGGGGTAGGCTCAAAATGTCTCGTGAAAGGTTTAGGGTGATCAACTAAATATCCTACAAGAGCATCGATAACAGCATCAAGCTATTCCTCTTCGCATAGTTCGCCTCCGATAAAATCTGGGACAAATGCCGGAGCAGATTTGGAATTATCTATTTCAATCGCAATTCTATTTGGAGAAAAGGGTGTTTTTACTTCGGGCTCTCTTAAATAAAGTTCTTGATAAGCTTCAGCTTCTCCTATGAAATCTTCTTCAAAAGAATTAGATTCTTCTTCCCACCAACGAAAAAGTCTTTTTGTGGCCCAATATTTATCTGCAATTTGACTAGGACTTAATTCTTCTCTGGTCTGATTACTTCCATTATCTTGCTCTGTCATAAATGGGATTTTAACATCTTGAAACTTTTATTTCAATCTCTTTCTTAAAAGAGCTTAATAAAAGTACAGCTCGGGATTTGCGGTGAGTTTTTGCCACGGACAGTTTTTAATTTATGTCAATAAGATGGATACTCATTAATGCTGAAAGACAAAAACTTGACAGACATATACAGTAGTTGTATACTACAATTATGATAAGAACACAAATTTATATTCCGGAAACACTTCATCAGACAGCTAAAGCCATCGCAGGGAAACGAAAGAAGTCTCTGGCCGAATTGCTTAGAAATATAATTGAGCGCGGTATCACGGAAGAGAAAAGAGAGATGAAGCAAAAACCTTTATCTGATATCGCCAAGCTAAATATAAAAGGCGGACCGAAAGACCTTTCTCAAAATCTTGATAAATACCTTTATGAAGAAAGGTAATCTATCTATGCTGGAAGAGACATTCCGCGCAGAAGAGGACAAGCCAGGTGAACCCACATCCTTAATATCAAATATTTTAGTTGATGCTGACGTTCTTGTCGCTTTGGCAAAAAATGATGATTCAAACCACAAAAAAGCTTTAGAGATAAGCGAAGAATTACAGGAAGAAGGAGCATTTTGGTATTTCTCGCCCTTTACTGTAGCTGAGGCTGCAACAGTTCTTTCACATAAAGTATCACATGAATCTGCTTGCGACTTCTTGCGCGAAATTAGAAATTTAGATATCTTGATAATCTCTTTACATGATCGGGATGTATCATTAGCCGACAAATGGTTTTTGAAACAGAAAAAGAAAGGCACCTCGTATTTTGATTGTTACAATATGGCTTTGATGGATAGGTATAGTAAGACTTTCAATGCAATATTCAGCTTTGATAAAGTTTACAAAGATAATAATTTCAGACTAGTCGAAATATAGTTCTGGATCAGCGGTTAGTTTTCTCCATGATACTTCTTTATAATTATAAAAAGCGGCGGAGGCGATCATGGCGGCGTTGTCGGTGCAAAGATTTTTTGGTGGAACAAAAAATCTAGTTATGAGTTCGGAGTTATGAGTTATGAGTTTTTTCTGGAATTCTTCGCGTAGTTTTTGATTTGCTGCGACGCCTCCTCCTAAAAGAATAGATTTTACTTTATATTTTTTTGCGGCTCTCAAAGTTTTTACTAGCAAAACGTCTATGATAGCTTGCTGAACAGAGGCAGAGATATCAAAAATTGTTTCATTGTTCAATTGCTTTATTGTTTTGACTTCGCGAAATACCGCTGTTTTTAAACCTGAAAACGAAAAATCAAAATCATCCGAATCTATCATGGGTCGTGGAAAACGAAAAGCTTTTGGATTACCATTTTTTGCGGCTTTTTCAATTGAAGGCCCTCCGGGATAGGGGAGATTTAAAAGTCTTCCGATTTTATCAAAGGCTTCACCTGCCGCATCGTCCCTGGTTCCTCCGAGCCACTTAATGCTGCCGTGATTCTTTATTAAGACCAGGTCGGTATGGCCCCCAGACACAATTAAAGCTATGGCTGGAAATTGAACATCGGCAGCAGAATTATGAATTATGAATTCTGAATTATGAATTTCGCCAACAAAGTTGGCATAGATGTGACCGAATAAGTGATTAACAGGAATAATCGGCTTTCCCCAAATATAAGATAATGTCTTTGCTGTTTCCACTCCAACCAAAAGAGAACCGATTAATCCGGGTCCTACTGTTACGGCGATAGAATCAATAAAACCCGCGGGGTTTTGTACGTCAACCCCGCGGGTTGACCCTCGAACTTTAAGAAGAGCTTGCTCAATCACGGGAATTATGTATTTAATTTGTTCTCTTGCGGCTGTTTCGGGAATAATCCCACCTGTTTTTGAGTGGAGAGAAAGTGAAGAGGCGAGAACATTTGAGATTAATTTTACTTTTTTATTTTCTGATTCTGTCTCAATTACTGTTGCCCCTGTTTCATCGCAAGACGTTTCGATTCCTAAAATTCTCATGCACCATTTAAATATTATTTAAATTAACCTTATCTCCTTCTTTGAGTTTATATTTATTAGAAAGCCCTGCGTTTATTTCCAAAACCATATTAGACGGCTCTTTTGGCTTGTAAATCAATAATCCCTCGCTGACTTTTTTTGGAGGTTGCGCACTTTTATATATTGTTACTATTTTTCCGTCTCTGATATAAATAATATCGATTGGAAATTTCATTTTTTTCATCCAAAAGGAATAATAATCCGGTTTTTCAAACGGGAAAAGCATTCCGATATCTTTTGCTAAACTTTTGTATTTTGAAAGCCCAATCTCTTTATCTTTAGGAGTTTTTGCAATCTGTAGTTTAAACTCATGATTATTAATTTTGGCAGTCGGAGATTTTTTAAAACTTTGCCAGATGCCGAACCCTATTAAAAAAAACGCCAGTATTGCTAAAGCTATTAAAAATTTATTCATAGAATATTTTGCTTAGAAATAAGTTTTGCCAGTTTTGTTGTTGATTTACTGCTAACTCTTTTTGTAACGATTTTTAATTTTCCCCCAACTAATTTTGCCTGTCTTATTTTATGCGAAATATTCGGGTCATCTTGTGTTACTCCGATAAAATCAGGTTTTATTTGGGTTATAAGTTTATCATAATCCCTATCAGTTTTCATCTGGGGAAGCAGAACAACGTAACCGACTGTAGAAAGAGCAGACAAGACTTGTGCTCTTTGCCTTTGGTTATTTATCGGCCTATCTTTGCCTTTAAGTTTTTTAACAGACTCGTCGTTTTCTAAAAGAACAAAAAGAATATCGCCTAGATTCTTAGAGTTTTTTAAAAATTTAATATGGCCTAAATGAAGAATGTCAAAACAACCACCGACCAAGACTATAGATTTTCCTTTACTTTTCAGTTCTCTGCTAATCTTTAAGACTCGATCAATTTTAATAATTTTATTCATAAATTTCTAATTTCTAAGTAAATCTCAAAATCTCAATGACCAAAAGTTTAGACCAATTAGATTAATTAGATCAATTAGGTCAATTTTCTTTTGTTCCTCGAAGATATACTGCCTGCCACGGGCGAAAATCAGAGTCAAATCTATCGGATATAATTACTTTTCCATTTTTTATTACTTGTCTTGTAAAGTAAACTTTTGCTCCCCAAGCTGCAAAATCAACCTGTTTTATTTGTCCTTTTGGCAGAGTCGGGTCATCCTGATAAACATCGGGTGGCGGGGGAGATTCGTTTGACACAACAGGCCTGCCGATCACGACCTCTCTCCCATCTTTTGTGCCATACAGTTCAAATGTTAGCCGTTGAATATTGGGATCAATCGAAGTTTGGACAAGAATATAGTTTCCCGTGTCGTTTTTAAATTTTAAATCCACACTGGGTACAAAAACTGTCGCATCAAATCCCGGAGGAGAATCCTGTTCATAATAGCCTACTCTGTATGCATGTGCAGTTCTTTCTATAATAGGTAGCCCTGCGTTTAAAAGGGCTCTGAAGAAAGTCGTTGAGACTTGGCACACTCCGCCGCCGTCTCCTAAAACAGTTTTGCCGTTTTGTATAACATATGCCTTAAGATAACCTGTAAAAGCCGAAACATCGCCAAGCGCTTTACCAAAAGAAAAAACTTCATTTGGTGCGATAAGGATACCATTTAATCTGGTTGCTGCAAGTGAAATGTTGTAAATTCTATTTGGTATAGAATGCTGAAAAAGAGAAGTTCCGCTTGCCAAAAGTTCTTTGATGCCTAAGTTATTCGCTTTATCTGTTGTTACTTTTGGTTTTATTGTTTTTATTGGTAAGTTTATAGTAACAATTTCTGCTTTTTGTAAAGATACAACCAATAAATATTTTGAGGACATTTCGCTTTTTAAAGCATCGATATCAACGGCTTGTCCATCTTTTGAAGGCTTAAACACCGTGACTCTCCCATTCTGAAAAGTAAATAATGAATCAATCGGTTCGATATTTATTTTCTGAATCATCGGGGATAAGATAGATAACAGCTTAGTATCGGAGTATGAATAGGAGGCCGGTAAGTTAACGCCATTTATATATGCTTGGAAAATTAAGCTGATGTTTGAGATTATGGAATTAGATCTTCCAATGCTGTAAGCCTGCTCACCTAATAAATTATAGTTATAGCCAAAATTTAATTCTTTTGCAGAAATAGTTGCTACACCAATATCACTTGTAAATTCAAACTTTGTGTCCTGAATTTTTTCATTTTTTTTAGAAAAAAAATCTTTTGCGCTTTCTTTGGTTTTTCCTCCAAAATCTATTCCATTTACCGCAACTCCCGGGTAAATGATATTTTTGTGAAGGCTCTGAAAAATAATAAAAGTAAAGCTTATAAACAGGAATAATCCAAGAAAAGCCCCCACTAGAAACCAAAACAAAACCTTTCCTATCTTGGGTATTTTTTTCAAAAACCTAAACTTAAAGCGTGGAATTTTCATTGATATGCGGTCTGTTTGGTATTATACTATATTTATGGATGAGAATACCGTTTTTCGCAGTCCTCAAAATCCTAATCAGGAGACACAACCGAATCCATCTCAAAATCCTACGATGAGCCAAACTTCCCAAGTACGACAACCGACTGCGGGGCAGCCCCTATCGCCGTCTCCTTCTTCTGTTGCCCCTATGCCTCCCACTCCGCCTCTTCAAGAACAGGGAGGTACTCCTCTCCAATCTTCTTTTCCCCTGGGAACAATTATTAAGGTTGTAATAGGGCTTTTCGTTGTGTTATTTTTTGCATTTGTTGTCTTTGGGCTTATTCTTCCACGACTTCAAAAAAATTCTTCGGGCAAAGCGGAAATCACTTATTGGGGACTATGGGAAAACTCAAGTACCATGCAGACTGCAATTGCCGATTTTAAAAAGCGATATCCAAGCATTACGGTAAATTATGTAAAACAGGATATTAAGCAATACAGAGAGAAACTTACAACGAGAATCCAAAACAATACGGGCCCGGATGTTTTTTTATTTCATAATACCTGGCTTGCGGTATTTTCGAATACTCTTTTGCCAATTCCGGACAATATAATTTCTAAAAAAGAATTCAACACTTCTTTCTATCCGGTTGCCCAGAAAGACTTAACAAAAAATGGGGCAATTTATGGTATACCAACCGAGATTGATACGCTTTCTTTATATATAAATGCCCAATTATTTCAGGCGGCGGGCGCAGAGGTTCCGGACAATTGGGATGATTTTATAAGAGTTGCTAGATCTCTAACAGTAATAGATGAGAATGGAAAAATAAAAACAGCAGGCGCCGCGCTTGGGACATTTGACAATATAAATCATGCCCCGGATATAATATCTCTTTTACTGGCGCAAAACGGAGCAGATATAAAAAATCTTTCTGCAACGGGAAAGAGCGCCGCCGATGCATTAACTTTTTACACAACTTTTTCCACAGGAGATCAAAAAGTTTGGGACAGTACTCTAGATCAATCTATGCTTGCTTTTGCAAAAGGGAATTTAGCGATGTATTTTGGATATTCCTGGGATTATTTTATAATAAAAGCCATAAGCCCTGATCTTTCTTTTCAGATTCATTCGGTTCCGCACTTGCCCGGAAGAGATATGACAATAGCAAGTTACTGGGCAGCCGGCGTTTCCTCAAAAAGCAAATATCAGAAAGAAGCTTTATTATTTCTTGCATTCTTAGCAAAAAAAGAAACACAAGAAAAATTGTTTGCCGAAGCATCTAAGACAAGATTATTTGGAGAGCCGTATTCAAGAGTAGATCTTCTAGAAAAATTAAAAGATAATACAGTAGTATATCCATTCGTTTTGCAGGCTAAAGATGCAACCTCTTCTTTTTTTGCGGGGGATACTTACGATAATGGTTTTAATTCTCAAATGAATAAATATCTTGGAGATGCAGTCCGTTCTATAAATTCAAATAGCTCCACATCACCAGAGACTGCCGTTTCGACCCTCTCTCAAGGAGTTTCTCAGGTATTAAAACAATATGGACAATAACCAGAAGTTAATTATAAAGACTCTTCTCTATAGCGATATTTTTGATTTTCCTCTACTAGAAAATGAAGTATGGAACTACCTTATTTCTGAGGGAAAAGTTGATAAAGAACCGTTTGATAAAGAGTTAAAAAAAATTAATTCTGTAGTTTTTCGAAAAAATAACTATCTTTTTACTACAGACAGAGAAAGCATTGTAAAAAAAAGACTTAAAAGAATTAAAGAAAGCAAGATAAAATTAGAATATGCGAGAAAAATCATAAGAAAACTTTTTTCAGTTTCTACGGTTATGTTCATAGGAATAAGCGGTAATCTTTCCATGCTAAATTCCGAGAAAAAGGATGACATAGATATTTTTGTAATTGTCAAAAAAAATAAAATCTGGATAACAAGATTTTTTCTTATCGCGATGCTAAAATTCATGGGGGTTTACAGGAAAAGAGGAGAAAAAGTTGTGTCGAATAAATTTTGCTTAAACATGCTGGTTGATGAAACAAGTCTTAAGCTTTCCTCAAATTTTCAGAATCTTTACACAGCGCATGAGGTCTCTCAGCTCATGCCTATAAGACAAAGAAGCGGTTTCTATAAAAAATTTATTGAGTCAAATTCATGGACTACCCATTTTTTGCCTAATGTAAAAGACGAAATAGAAAAAAGAGAAATAGAAAATCACAAAGATAGTTTATTTGAGAAAATTTTTTCTGTATTTTTGTTAATTCCGTCTCTTGAGTTTTTTTCCAGAATCCTTCAGCTTCATTTTATAAATAAAAATATAACATCTGAGACTGTAAGCAATAATTTTCTGGCATTTCACCCAAGAGACTATAAATCGGAAGTTCTTTTGCAGTATAATAAAAGCCTCTTAAAATATGGGCTCTCCTAAAAAATTCAAAACAGCAGTCTTGGGCGGAACATTTGACCATTTTCATAAAGGACATAAAAACTTTTTAGAGCATGGCTTATCTATTTCGGAAAGATTAATGATTGGCGTAACTTCTGATGAATATGTTAAAAATCTCAAATCTCAAATCTCAAATCTCAAAAATACATATCAAAACTCAAAATCTTTTGAAGCCTTTTCCACTAGGAAAAAAAGTGTCGAGGATTATCTAAATCAAAACGCAAAGGATAGATATGAGATTGTAAAGATCAATGATATGTTTGGTACGACTCTTTCGGACATCTTTATAGAAGCTATTGTTGTTTCCAAAGAAACATTAAAAAACGCTAAGGTCATCAATACAATGAGAGAAGAAATAAATCTTCCTTCTCTTGAAATTATTATCGCAGAATTAGTTTTAGCCCAAGACGGAAAACCAATCTCATCTTTTAGAATTAGAAACGGAGAAATAGACAAAGAAGGAAAATTATATGTCGACCCGAGCTGGTTTTTAAGAAATTTATATCTCCCTTCGAAAATGCGCAAAGAGCTTAAGAGTCCCTGGGGACAGATTTTTAAAAAAATAGAAAATATAAATCCCAAGGATCTTATAATAACCGTAGGAGACGAAACAACCAAAGCCTTCAATAATCAATCAATAAAACCAAATTTGTCTGTAATTGATTTTAAAGTGGCAAGGGAATGGAAGTTCAAAAACTTAAGAGAGTTGGGATTTTTGGGAAATGAAAAAGTTTATAAAATAAAAAATCCCGCCGGATCTGTTTCGGGCAAATTATTTAAATTGGCAGCGGATCTATTTAAAAATATAGATTATAAAGATCACAGAATTATTCAAATAGACGGGGAAGAAGATTTATCTGTTCTGCCCTTGATTCTCACATCCCCTTTGGATACAAATATTTTCTATGGGCAGCCGGGTAGGGGTATAGTCAGAATTATCGTAGATGAAAAAATCAAAGCAAAAATAAGATCTATGCTTAATCAATTTATTACTAGAGGTTATTGACAAAAGGATCAGTTTCTTATACTATTTGCCTTGATTTAACAAATATCCCTCAAATAAAGCAGAGGGATTTTATTTTAGAAAAGACTATGGACGATAAGAAAATATATTTAACAAAAACAGGACTTGCGGATTTAAAGAAAGAGTTTGAAGAACTTTCTAAAATTAAAAGGCCGGATGTTCTCTCTAGGGTTTCTCAGGCAAGAGACCTTGGGGATCTTTCGGAAAACGCCGAGTATGCTGCAGCAAGGGAAGAACTTTCTTTTATAGATGGAAGGCTAGATGAGTTGGAAGAACTTCTAAGACAGGCTGTTGTTATAAACGGCGGAGGAAGATCTGGGAGTACTGTAAAGCTAGGTTCAACTGTTACGCTTCATATAAAAGGAAAAAAAGAAGTGTTTACCGTAGTAGGAGAATGGGAAGCAGATCCAAAGGAGCGAAAAATTTCTCATGAGTCTCCTTTGGGAAAAGCTCTCATGGGAAAAAAGGTTGGAGAGAAGGTAGAGGTAGAAGCTCCGGCAGGAAAACTTCTCTATTCCATCGTCTCAGTTCACTAATAGCTTTTTTATTTCGCATGGAAACTTTAGATCCGAACAATAATATGGTAATTGAATCCGCTTTGAATATTTCCCCCGCAAATAAAGATGATTTTTTAGAGCAGGTGATGAAGGTTGAAAGAAGTGCCTGGCCTCCTGAACTTCAAGCATCGAAATCAAAATTTGAATCAAGATTCAATATTTTTCCGCAAGGGTTCTTTGTTGTAAGGCTTGACGGGAAAATAAAAGGAGTAACGACTTCTCAGATAACAGCTTATGATGAATCTTCGACTCACACGTGGGATGAAATAACCGATAACGGAATGATCGAAAAAACTCATAGCCCCCAGGGAAATGCATTATATGTTGTTTCGGTGGGTGTAGGGGCAGATACGCAAAGAGGAGGAGTCGGTGGTAAGTTGGTCCAGTTACAGTTGGAGTTGGCGAAAAAACTCGGATTAAAATATCTTTTCTTGGGAGCGCGAATTCCAGGTTATGATGCGTATTGCAAGGAAAACGGAAATATTCCTCCGAAACAATATGTGGATTTTAAAAAGCAGACAGATAAAGGGTTAGAGGCAGTAGATCCTGAAATAAGATTTTACGAAAGACAGGGTCTACATCCTGCAAAAATTATTCCCAACTTTGAACCAGATGTTCAAAGCCGCGATTACGGCGTAGTGATGCTTTGGAAAAATCCTCAAGCCTCTTCGTAGAATTCTTTTACTGCATTTTTATATTTTGATTGTATAATAAGCTTATGTTTTGGGCGGATATCAAAAATTCTGGGTTGACAATTTATGTATGGATAAGATACAATAATTGTTGATATGAACACAATTAACATTTCTTTACCAAATTCATTGTATAAAGATGCAAAAAATACCGTAAGCAAAATGCGTTACGCGTCCATGAGTGAACTCATTAGAGATGCATTGCGTAGGATTATTTATTCCGAAGCCGCTTCGGAAGAATATTTTTCAAAGGATTTTGAAGATAAGGTTTTAAGAAGGGCGAAAGAGCCCTATGATAGCGATATAGTTTTTGAAACAGAGGAAGATTTAAGGAATTATTTCTTAAACCTTAGATTACCCGCTAAAAGAAATAAAGTTCGATGATAAGGATACGAAGCTGCGGAGATTTCGATAAAGATTATAGAGAATTAATTAAAGAAAACCCAGAAGTAAAAGTAGAAGCTGCGAGAAGAATTATCTTATTTTCGCAAAACCCATTGGATACAAGACTTAAGAATCATAGACTTACAAAACGACTTAGAAGCAAATGGGCGTTTAGTATAGCAGATGATATAAGGATTATTTACGAGTGGAAAGGAAAAACCACAGTTCGCTTCCTCGCTATTGGCAGGCACGATAAGGTTTACAAAAAAGGATAGTGATATAATTATTTCATGTTTTGGGCGGATCTATTACTTCAAAATCGAAAAGGAGCAGAGTGGGTTAACGATGCATGGACTCCATCGGGAATAATTCATATGGGAGGACTTAAGGGTCCTGTTATTCATGATGTCCTGTTCAAAATCCTAAAAGAGCAGGGTAAGAAAGTAAAATATACTTTTGGATTTGACGACATGGATCCAATTGACGGATTGCCGCCCGAACTTGCGAAATCTCACGAAAAACATATGGGAATTCCTATCGCAAATGCTCCGAGCCCTGACGGGAAGGGTTCATTCGGCGACTACTATGGCAATATGATGGCGGATTTATTTAAAAAACTTGGCATTGGGGCAGAAATTTATTTGGCATCAGACTATTACAGAAAAGGAATTTACAACAAGGCAATTGAATTTGTTTTGGATAATGCAGGAAAGATCCGAAAAGTTTATTCTGATATGTATCAAAAGCCAATTGCAAAAGACTGGTTTCCTCTTCAGGTAATATGCCCAAAATGTGGGAAATTGGGAACTACAAAAGTTACCGGCTGGGATGGGAAAGAAGTCTTATTTGCTTGTAAAGTTGATTTAGTTAAATGGGCAAAGGGGTGCAACTTCAAAAGTTCAATCTCGCCCTTTAATGGTACTGCAAAAATGTCTTACAAAGTAGAATGGGCGGCAAAATGGTGGACATTCGGTGTTACAATCGAAGGTGCCGGAAAAGATCACGCATCAGCAGGAGGAACATATGATGTGGCAAAAAAAATTCTTAAGGATGTTTTTGAAAAAGAGCCGCCGCTTGCATTTGCATATGAGTTTTTTCTAACTGGCGGAAAAAAGATGTCTTCATCAAAAGGATTAGGACTTACAGGACAGGACTTGCTTGAAGTTCTGCCATCTCAGCTTGTAAGATTTCTTATGATTAAGACTCCTCCAAATCAAGCAATTGAATTTAATCCTAGAAGTCGAGATATTATTCCAAGAATTTATGACGATTATCAACAGGCGCAGGCAAAAGGAGATGTTAATCATCGAGCTTTTGAATTTTCTCAGATCGGAGAAAAAGAAAAAATCCCTGAGATTCGTTTTCTGACCCTAACTCAATGGGTGCAGATGCCCAATATGCAGGACAGGATAAGGGAAGAAGGACTTGAGAATTGGGCAAAGTATGCAAAAGTTTGGGTCGAAAAATATGCGCCGGATGATGTAAAGTTCGAAATACAAAAAAAGATTCCTAAAGAAGTTGAAAGACTCAGCAAAAAACAAAAAGCATTTCTTAGAAAAATAGCAAAGGAACTTAATAAAAAATGGGAGGCGGAGGAATTTCAGAGAAAACTTTATGAATGGGCAAAAGAATTAGGAATTTCTTCAAATGAAGCATTTCAGGCTTTGTATCTGTCAATCATCGGTAAAGATCATGGACCTAAAGCCGGCTGGTTAATTTTGGAATATAAAGAATTTGTCCAGAAAAGATTTATGGATATATCCTCAGTTTAGTTTTTAAATGAAAAAGCTTCTTATTGCTACAAAAAATCAGGGTAAGTTAAAAGAGATTTCAGATTTTCTCTCGGATCTTCCGCTTCAGACAGTTTCGCTATCAGATATTGGAATTGAGGATGATTTTGAAGAGACAGGAAAAACTTACAAAGAAAATTCACAAAATAAAGCAATATTTTACGCAAAAAAATCAGGTTTGCCAGCGATTGCAGATGATGGAGGCATTGAAATAAATGCTCTAAATGGAGCACCGGGAGTAAAAAGCAGAAGATGGTTGGGGCGCAAGGCAAGCGACGAAGAGTTGGTGGAGCATATGAGGAGAATCGCCAAGGAACTTCCTAAAAAGAATAGAAAAGCATACTTTAGGACAATTGTTTCCTTTGCTCTCCCAAATGGAAAAGTTTGGAGCAGTTTTGGAGAAGTTGAAGGAGAAATTTCAGAAAAACCTCACCTAAAGCTTTTAAAAGGCTATCCTTACCGTTCTTTTTTCTATCTTCCAAAAATAAAAAAATTTTATCATGAAAATGATCTATCAGGCAAAGAACAAAAGTTGTATAATCATAGGTACAAAGCGATTCAAAAACTTATCCCAATCATCAGAAAAGAATTAGGAATTAAGATTTAAGAATTACGATATGATAGATATTAAGTTCATCCGAGAAAACCCCGATAAAGTTCAAAAAGGGGCAGGGGATAAAGGGATTAAGATTGATATAAATCAAATTCTAGATAGCGATAAAACTTATCGAAAGTTGTCTGAATCGGTACAAAAATTAAGAGAAGAAAGAAATAAAGCAGCTGAGAAAAAAGATATAGAAAAAGGAAAAGAAATAAAAGAAAAACTTGATAAACAAGAACAGGAATTAAGATTAGCAAAGGAAAAATTAGATGATCTCCTACTGAAGATTCCAAACCCCCCATTAAAAGATGTTCCCATAGGAGATGAATCAAAAAATAAGATAATAAAAAAAGTAGGAAATCCAAAAAAATTTGATTTTGCCCCTCGTGATCATGTAGAGATCGGAGAAAATTTAGATCTCATAGATGTTAAAAGGGCGGCAAAAGTTTCGGGGACAAGGTTTGGGTATTTAAAAAATGAGGCAGTCCTTTTGGAGCTTGCACTAATTCAGTTTGTTTTAGAGAAATTAACTAAAGAGGGATTTATTCCAGTTGTGCCGCCCGCTCTTATCAAAAAAGAGATTACAGAGAAATTAGGCTACTGGCACGGGATGAAAAATGGGATTACCAGCAATGAAGAATATTATTGGGTACAAGATCCGAAGGAGAATCAAGAAATGTATTTGATAGGTACTGCTGAACATTCTGTTGTCCCAATGCATAAAGATGAAGTATTCATGGGAAAAGACCTCCCGCGGCGTTATATTGCTTTTTCACCAGCGTTCCGAAGAGAGGCAGGAAGTTATGGAAAAGATACAAAAGGAATTTTTAGAGTTCACCAATTCGACAAACTAGAAATGGTATCTTTTGTAAAACCAGAAGATGATGAGAAAGAACGGAAAAGACTTTTATCACTTGCTGAAGATTTAGTTTCAGAATTAGGGTTTTCTTATCAATTAGTAAAATTAGCCAGTCAAGATATGTCCTTTCCGGCCGCAGAAACTATAGACATAGAAACTTGGATTCCGTCTCAAAAAAGATACAGAGAGACACATTCTATATCAACTACAACGGATTTTCAGGCAAGAAGACTCAACATTAAATATCAAGACGGAGCTGAAAAAAAATATGTACACATTTTAAATGGCACTGCTTTTGCGATTGGCAGAACTATCATTGCAATTTTAGAGAATTATCAAAAGAAAGATGGAATCGTAGACGTTCCAAAAGTTTTACAAAAATACATCGGAAAAACCTCAATAAAACCCAAAAAATAGATTTGTGATTTTTGCCTCCTTTTCAGCCTAAACTGTCAATTTTGAAGCAAGGTAATTACTTGACAAATTTCACAAAATTATTCACGATAAAAATGATTATTTTTAGAAGGGAGGTGATTCCATAAATGGCAAAGAAAAAAAAGAGAAAGAAGTAATTGGTAAGTAATTTGGAACATTACCAATTGATCAGTTGGTAAAACCCTGCCAAAAATTTTAAATTTAAGGCGGGGTTTTTTATGGCTTGAGCTTGTGCTAAAATAGACAGACTATGTCAATCTTCGGTAAATTATTCGACTCAAATGAAAAAGTGATAGAAAAATTTAAGCCCATTGTTGAAGAGATAAATTCCCTTGAGGAAAAAACAAAAAAACTTAAGGACGAAGCTTTTTCTAAAAAAACTTCAGAGTTTAGGCAAAGAGTTTCAGAAGGCGATCCTTTAGAACTCATTCTCCCAGAAGCTTTTGCGTTGTCCCGGGAAGCCGCAAGAAGAACAATAGGACAAAGACATTTTGATGTTCAGTTAATGGCTGGGATTGTTTTGGCAAACGGAAAAATCGCAGAGCAAAAAACTGGGGAGGGAAAGACTTTATCTGCGGTTCCCGCCCTTTATTTAAATAGTTTAACAGACAAAAGTGTTCATTTGGTTACCGTTAATGATTATCTTGCCAGAAGAGATGCAGGATGGATGGGTCCAATCTTCAAGCTCCTGGGACTTTCCGTTTCCTCACTAATCAACGAGGAATCATTTATTTATGACCAGGGCTTTACAGATAAAGCTTGGGATTATAGACTTTCTCATTTAAAACCGGTGACCAGGAAAGAGGCATACGAGGCGGATGTTATTTATGGAATAAATTCAGAATTTGGCTTTGACTATTTAAGAGACAATATGGCCCAGGATTTACATGAAGTTGTTCAAAAAGGACATTTTTTTGCAATTGTTGATGAGGTCGATTCAGTCCTTATCGATGAAGCAAGAACTCCACATATAATCTCTGCGCCCGATGAAGCCCCCGCTCAAAAATATTATGAGTATTCAAAAATTGTAGAGAAATTAACCCCAAATCTTGATTATAAAATTGACGAAAAGCTAAGAACAACCCATTTAACAGATCACGGAATTAGTAAAATAGAAAAGCTTTATGGAGTTTCAAATATTTACGAAAAAGATTTTGATACTGTTTATCATCTCGAAGCGGCGCTTAAAGCAAGGACTTTATTCCAAAAAGAAAAGGATTACATTGTAAAAGATAATCAGGTAATTCTGGTGGATGAGTTTACGGGAAGGCTTATGATGGGAAGAAGACTTTCCGAAGGGCTTCACCAGGCGCTAGAGGCAAAAGAGAATGTTCCTGTACAAAAAGAATCAAAAATTTTGGCAACTGTTTCTTTGCAAAATTACTTTAGAATGTATGAGAAACTTGCGGGAATGACAGGAACTGCGGTTACAGAAGCAGAAGAATTCCATAAAATTTATAATCTTCCGGTTGTAGTTATTCCTACAAATGAACCAATGATAAGAGAAAATCTTGCTGATTCTGTTTACAAAACCGCAAGGGCAAAGATAACTGCCGCCGCAAATGAGATCGAAAAAGCTCACAAAAAAGGACAGCCGGTTTTAGTTGGTACAACATCGATTGAAAAAAACGAAATAATCTCCCAGCTTCTTAAGAGGCGGGGAATAAAACATGAGGTATTAAATGCAAAAAATCACGAAAGAGAAGCAGAAATTATTGCAAAAGCCGGTATAAAAGGAGCAGTAACTGTTGCAACAAACGTTGCAGGAAGAGGAGTAGATATTATTTTAGGTGGAGACACTCCAAAAGGAGAAGACGGTAGAGAGTTTCGTGATACAACTGAGTGGAAAAAATGGGAGGAAAAACATAACGAGATATTAAAAGTTGGCGGACTTTATGTTGTCGGAACAGAAAGGCACGAGTCGCGAAGAATAGACAATCAGCTTAGGGGAAGGTCGGGAAGACAGGGAGATCCTGGAAAATCGCTTTTCTTCGTAGGGCTTGATGATGAGATAATGCGGCTTTTTGGAGGAGAAACTATTGCAGGGATAATGACTCGATTTAATATGCCCGAAGACGTACCTCTTCAACACGGTATTGTTTCAAGAGCAATAGAGCAAGCACAATCAAAGGTTGAGCGGTTTAATTTTGATATTAGAAAACATTTGGTTGAATACGATGATGTTTTGAATAAACAAAGAGAAATTATTTATAAAAGAAGGAGAAGAATTCTTGAGGCGTCCTCTGATTCAAAAGAGACTTTCTTAAAAGACGAAATAATGGAAAAGATAGAAAATGCAGTCTTAAGTTTGGTAAATATCGATTCGCAGGAATTTTTAGAAAATGCCCGCCTGCCGGCAGGGCAGGGAAAAAGCCCGCAAGAGTCAATAATCGAAGATTTTACTACAATTATTCCTTTTGATGATGCGTCCAAGAAACAACTTATAAATCAGTTAATGCAATTTAAGGGAACTCCGGAAAAAGCAGAATTTTTGGGAAATCTTGCAAAAGATGTTTATAAAACCCGGGAAGAGCAAATGGGGCAGGATTTAGCCCGACAAGTCGAACGATTTGTAATGCTTTCGGTTTTAGATAATCTTTGGAT
>MFNM01000011.1 GCA_001782085.1 Candidatus Levybacteria bacterium RIFCSPHIGHO2_01_FULL_37_33 | reverse complement strand
AAAGTGTCTTGACTATCAAACACCACAGGAAGTTTTTGACTCATACATCAGGTGTTCGGATTCAACTTAGAATGTAGGACGCTGCTATCGCTCTGTCTGTGGATTTCTTGCCTTTTTTCACTTATTGCGGCAGCTATCGCGAATCTGTTTCACTCCCGAGGTGACGAAGCGCTATATACAAATTATTACCTAAACCTATACTTTTAAGAAACTATATTTGTAAGCTTTCTTCTCTTAGTTTTTCTCCAAGCAGTATTTTTAACAATGACTGATAAGGAACGCCTCGTTTATTTGCTAATCTTTTTAGCTGATCAATCATCGACTCTGGCAACTCTTTCGCTAGTATCTGTTCCTTGTTCCATCTATTCAATTATGTATATGTACTGTTGGCCATATATATATCAAGTACCGAATTGTGGGCAAGGAGGGAATCGAACCCACACAGCCTTGCGGCTAGTAGTTTTTGAGACTACCGCGTATACCATTCCGCCACTTGCCCTAAATAGCCTAAATATTATATACTTTCATCTATGATACTTCAAGAAATTTACGATTTGAGTATTGAAATGGGAATAAAGGCAGATCCTCGTGGTGCTGAGGGGGTAAAGCGTTTTCTTGCCCGAACAAAAAAAGATTATGAGGAAATGCCCCAAAAGAAAAAGCAGTTTTTTGATAAAGAATCTTTTAGAAATCCATATTCAGATTCGCGAATTCTTTATGGAGATCCAAAGACTCAAGTCAAAAAATTAATGGCAGGAATTGATGCAGGCGTTGCAGAAGTTCTTCTTTTGGACAGACTAAATCAAAAAAGACAGAACATTAATCTTCTTGTCTCTCACCATCCATCTTCGCATGCACTTGCCTCTTTGCACGAGGTAATGGATATGCAGATAGATATGTTTGAAGAGGCAGGAGTTCCGGCAAATGTGGCTCATGCACTTTTTCAGGAAAGAATGTCTCAAGTTAAGAGAAGAATAGACCCAAGAAATCATGCACAAGATGTTGATGCGGCAAAACTTTTGAATGTTCCGCTTCTTGCCCTTCACACTATTTGGGATAATTTAGGACACCAGTTTATGAAAAATTATCTCTTAAAAAAGAAATTTGATACTACTGGAGAAATTTTAGATGAAATAAATAAAATTCCGGAATTTATAGAAGCAACTAAAGGAAAAGCAGGGCCTTCGCTTTTATCAGGATCAGAAAAATCAAGAGTCGGGAAAATCTTTATTTCATTTACCGGAGGTACTAATCCTTCAAAAGAACTTTATACAGAAATGGCAAAGGCAGGGATTGGAACTGTGATTGACATGCACCTTCCCGAGGAATCTTTGCAGGAACTTAAAAAACTTCACATTAATGTTATTAACACGGGGCATATGGCATCGGATTCAATCGGAGCGAATTTATTCTTAGATCAGCTTGAGAAGCGGGGAGTTAAGGTAATTCCTTGCTCAGGACTTATTAGAGTAAGAAGAAAAATTCCAAATTCGAAATCCTAAATCCTAAGCAATATTTAAATTCCAATAAATAAAATTCAAAACTTTGGCAATCCGTTTGAAAATTTGGATTTTGAAAATTGGTATTTATTTAGAATTTGGTACTTTAGAATTTAGGATTTTTATTTTATGATATCTGTAACAGATCTTAGGGCTGGTACTGTTTTTGAAGACGGGGGTCAAATTTTTCAGGTACTTTCCTACGAGCATATAAAAATGGGGCGGGGAAGTGCCAATATAAAAGTTAAGGTAAAAGATTTAAAAAGCGGTGCCACAATTACAAAAAGCTTTATCAACGGCTCCCGAGTTGATGATATCTTCGTTACTAAAAAAGATCTTCAGTTTTTATACAAAGACTTGGAAAATGCTTATTTTATGGATCCGAATAATTTTGAGCAAGTTGGTATTTCTTTAGATAAACTCTCAGGGCACGAGTTTTTAAAAGAGGGAGAAAATTTTTCTTTAAGCTTCTATCAAAACGAACCATTATCTTTAAACCTTGCGCCAAAGATGAAGCTTAGAGTTTTAGAAACAGGGCCGTGCGCAAAAGGAAACAGCGCAACAAATGTATTCAAAGATGCAATTTTGGAAAACGGAATTACAACAAAAGTACCTCTTTTTATAAAAACAGGGGATGCAATAAAAGTAGATACGAGAACCGGCGCCTACAGCGAAAAAGCGTAATTATGGAATTTGTAAAAAAAACTATTTCCCGAAATGACATGCTTGCGGTTTTGAAAATTCGCCCCTTTTCCTTCATGATGATCTCCGAATTTTTCTCCCAGTTTGCTTTTAACATGCAGCACTTTGTTTTGATTTTTATAGTTTTTGAGCTTACTCATTCAAACACTGCAGTCTCCGGAATAATTCTTTCATTTACGATTCCGGCTCTTCTGTTCAGTTTTATAACCGGAGTATTTGTAGACAGGTGGAATAAAAAAAATATTTTATTTCTGGCAAATATCTTAAGAGGAGTTTTTTTAATACCATTTTTTCTGCCTAATCTTCATGTTGGGTTTATTTATACATTCACTTTTTTAATAGCTGTTGCAACGCAATTTTTTCTTCCCGCTGAGTCCGCAATTATTCCAAGCCTTGTTCCAAAAAAACTTCTTTTTTCGGCAAACGCGGTTTTTTCTTTAGGAATTTATAGCGCAACTCTTATTGGCTATATGTTCTCAGGGCCCATTCTTCTTCTTTTGGGAAAAACTAATACTTTTGTTTTTCTCGCGATCCTATTTTTTATTAGTGCTTTTTTTATAACTTTAATATCAATTCATAAAAAAAATAAAATAAAAGTTCCCGATCATCAAATTGCTCCCTCCTTAGCCCACGAAACAAGAGAAATATTTTCTTTTATAAGAAAAACCCGAAAGGTAATGTATGCCTTAACTATGCTGACAATTGCTCAAGCCGTAATTTTTATGTTTGCCGTTTTATCACCCGGTTATGCAACCGATATTTTAAAAGTTCAGCTTGAAAGCTTATCGTGGATTATTATTGCACCGGCCGCAGTAGGAATGGGAGGGGGAGCTGTAATTTTAGGAAGTATCGGTAAAAAATTCAATCGAAAATGGCTTAGCAGCTTAGGTTTTTTACTGGCTGGTGCATCTTTTATTATATTTCCGTTTCTTAACCAAGTAACTTCGTATGGTTTTGTGGAGTTCTTGAATAAAATTTTGCCGCTCTTTTTAAACATTACCAGTTTGCATATCGTTGTAATTATGGCCGCAGTTATGGGTTTTGCAATTTCTTTAGTCTTTATCCCCTCAAATACAACCATTCAAATAGAAACAGATGAGTCAATGAGAGGAAGAGTCTACGGCCTCTTAAATGCTTTAATTGGAGCAGTATCATTTTTACCGGTTGTTTTAGCGGGAGGACTCGCGGACATTCTTGGAGTTTCGACTGTAATAATCGGTTTTGGCATTGTCTTGCTTTTAATTGGAATCTTTTTCTTAGCATTTGAATAATATGAATTTTTTTATCGTTTTTTTGTTTTTGGGACTTTTTATTTCCTTGTTTTCTGTCTATTATCTTTCCCGCGATGATCATATTTTTTTGCGAAAAGATGTAACGATGGAGAAAATTTTCAACCTTGCATTTATTGTTTTTTTTGGCGGACTATTTTTTGCGAGGGTTTTTTACGGACTGTTATATTCAACAAAAATATTCCTGAACCCTCTTATATTTTTCCTTTTTCCTTATTTTCCCGGCCTGTCCTTAACGGGAGGAGTTATTGGAGGAATATTCTTCTTGCTACTTATTTCAATATCTAAAAATCTTCCGATCGGAAGGATTTTTGATGTTTTTTCTATTTCTATTTTAAGCTGTTTTTCTTTAGGATACTTGGGATTCTTCTTGCTTTCCGGTCAAAATCTGCTATCGGTAAAGCCCATTTTTTTAATTGTTGTTTATATAGTTTTGTTCTACGTTTTTATAAAATACATTCACCAGTATCTTTTAAAAGGAATCTTAAAAGACGGGAGCGGGGGACTGCTTTTTCTTATCTCATTTTCTCTGATTTCTCTTGCGGTAAATATCATCGACAAATTTAAAAGCAATCCGTTTTTGGGAAAACCGGAAAATCCAATTCTTTTTATAATTTTGGTTATATCCGCAATTGCTTTTATAAAGGCGGAAAAGCTTATAAAATTTCCCCAAAGACGAGAGAGATAATATGGATATCAAAATAATATACGAAGACGATGATCTTCTCGTAATAGATAAGCCTTCGGGTGTTACGGTAAATAAATCAGAGAGCGCAAAAGAAGAAACAGTACAAGATTGGGCAGAGAAACAATTTACCATCGACCATTTACCATTTACCATTGATCGCGAAGGGGATTTTTATCAAAGATCAGGGATAGTTCATAGACTTGATAAGGAAACTTCCGGGATTCTGCTTATTGCAAAAAACCCTGCCTCTTTTTTAAATCTTCAATCTCAGTTCGCCGAGCGAAAAGTTCATAAAACCTATATTGCGTTAGTTCATGGAAAAGTAGTACCGGAGAATGGAGAAATAAATGTGCCGGTCGGAAGACTTTCCTTTAACAGAAAGAGATTCGGAATTGTAGCAGGGGGAAGAGACTCTGTAACAAGCTACAGAGCAATTTCAAATTTCAAATTTCAAATTTCAAATTCGAAAAAACCAGAAGAACTAACTTTGCTTGAACTTTATCCCAAGACAGGCAGGACGCATCAGATAAGAGTTCATTTAAAATATTTTAATCATCCGGTTTTTTCAGATCCGCTTTACGGCGGACGAAAAGTATCAAGAAAAGATCGCCAAATTCTCCCCAGACTTTTTTTGCATGCTTCTGAGATTTCATTTCTACATCCAAAAGACGGGCGGGAAATTTTCCTTCAGAGCAAGCTCCCGAAAGGGCTTGAAGAATTTACAAAATCTCTTAGTCCTACGATTGATTAAGTTTTAATTTCTTGATATCATTTTATACATAAAGGAAGGTGATTTTTTTTATGGGTAGTTTTGGCGGATTTTATAAAGGAGAAAAAAAGAAAAAAAAGAAAGACTTAAATAAAGGCTTCGTGGGATCTGATTTGGGTGCCCCCATATTTACGCTTCCGCAGATTGTTTCTAAAAAGAAAAAGCAAGAGTAATTATATGGGCAGAAAAAAGAAAGATCAGGGTAAAAGTACCAGGATAGGGATTTATTTTTTTGTTTTTATTTTGGGAGTAGTCTTAATTTCATTACTCTTCAAGGGTCTTCTGATTGTAAAAAACAGCAAATTTCAAGATGACAGCCGTTTTAATTTTTTAATATCAAATAATAAAACAAATAAAATTATATCTTTTCTGCCCCAAAACCATTCCGTCTCCGTTTTAAAAGTAGAAGGAAAAGTAGAAAATATAAATAAATTATTAGAGGTCCCGATAGATGGGGAAGTAAGATCTTCCTCACTTGATTTAGAAAAACCAGTTTCTTCGATTGTTTCGGATGTTTTCTTCGGTTTTAAAAATATTAAAACAAATTTTACCGTTCTTGATCTTTTTAGAATTTTTTTATTTACTAAAACCGCAAGTCCCGGTAATTTTACCACCAAAAATGTTTCAGCAAATTTGGATGAGGCGGCTCTGGACAAGATTTCTTCACTTTTATTTTCCGATCCGAAAATTGCAGATGAAAATTTAAGTGTAGGGATTATAAACGCAACAGAAGAATATGGGGTAGGGAATAGATTGGCGCGCCTTATTTCAAATATTTCGGGAAATGTTGTTTTGGTTTCCACTTCGCCCCGTCAAGAAGATAAATCTGTGATATTATATTCCGGAAGAAAGACACATACAATAGAAAGATTGGGGAAATTGCTAGGCTTTGAGGTTATGGAAAATAAATCCCAAGGCCTGGCAGATGTCACTATTAGAATAGGAAAAGATTACAAAAATCTTTCAAGCTTTTAAAATGTTTATAGTAGTTGTTATTGTCATTGCTTTAATTTCGATAGGTCTGGCCCTTTTATCTTTGAAAAATCTAAAAGATAAATCGGAAATCGAAAAAGTTTCGGAAATTTTAAAAAAAGGAAAGGTGATATTCAAAAACGATCATTCTTCGTCTTCTTCGGAGGGCTCTTCTTCGTAGTCTGTATCGATATTTGCTCTTGGCTTGCTTATTTTTTTACCCAGTTCCAGCCCCTTCTCGAAAATAGAAATAAAGGAAGGCTGATCTTTAAGCCTTGAGGCTCTTTTAGTTTCTTTTATGAAAATAATAATATGATGATCATATGCAGACTTAACATACGCCTCATACAAATTTCCTGCTTTTAAAAACTTAATTAGCCTTTTTCCAATATTGTCCGGAAGAACACCAATATATCGTTTCCCGCTACCCAAAACAAATATTTTAAGCCTTTTTACCGATAGGGTTAAAGACTGTCCTGTTCTAAGAGTATTTATTACAGAAGGCTGAGCAATGTTAACGAGCTCAACGATTTTCGTTTTTCCCTGTTCTTCGATAAACATATTGGTAACCCGCATCGAAGAAGCCGAAGTAGCGTATCCGTCTCCGTTTTTAATTTTTTTTGAGGATGCAATCCTTTTTAAATTTCTAAGCGCTAGGGGGTTTAATGAATCAATTTTAAGAACTTTTTGATAAGCGGTCTTTGCATCTTTTGTTTTACCAAGAATACTGAATGCAAAGGCTAAACGGTTTAATGCGTCAATGTCTTGCGGGTCTTCTTTTAGAAGTGATTTATTTATAGCGACTGCCTTTTGCCATTCTCCGGCGAGTGCATTTTGAATTGCTTGGTCTTTGAGCGAAATCATGTAAAAAATACAAGAAGGATGTCGAAAATTTTACTACTGTTTGTTGCAAATGTCAAGCCATATGTGTAAAATATTTTACTATGAGTGGACATTCTAAGTGGTCACAGATAAAAAGACAAAAAGAAAAAACCGATATAAAAAAAGGCTTAACTTTTACAAAACTTGCAAATGCAATAATTATTGCGGTAAGAGAGGGTGGGGGAATAGCCGACCCCAATCAAAATTTCAGACTCCGTTTGGCAATTGACTCTGCTAGAGCCTCCAACATGCCGAAGGAAAATATAGAAAGAGCAATACAGCGGGCAGCAAAAAAGGAGGCAGGGGACATTAAAGAAGTTATTTACGAAGGCTTTGCTCCGGAAGGAGTGTCGGTTATTGTTGAGGCGGCAACAGATAATCCTCAAAGAACAACGGCCGAAATAAAAAATCTTTTTAATAAAGCAGGCGGAAGTTTTGGCCAACCCGGATCTGTTTTATACCAGTTTACACAAGTTGGAAGAATAACCGTCGGAAAAAATGGAAATACTTTTGATGAAATATTTTCTATAGCAGTTGAGAGCGGAGCCGAGGATATAGAGGAAGAAGACGGAAATATTCTCGTTTTTACGAGCGCATTTGATCTGTCAAAAATAAGAGACAGCCTTGTGCGCAGCGGTCTTAAAATATTAGATGCGCGGCTTACCAGAAAACCCACAATAACAACAGAAGTCTTAGATACGCAAAAGCTTAGTAAAATAAAGAATTTCTTAGAAACAATTAATAGCTTGGAAGATGTACAAAATGTTTACTCTAATCTTGCGCAGTTATGATAATCAACAGGAGATCTCGACTTGCAAAAAAAAGTAGAGGGGTGATCAAAATTCTAACTTCCTTAAATAAAAGAGAGAGGCTCATATTCTCAGTTATAGTTCTATCCCTTGGTCTTTTTATTGCGGAGCATTTACTTGGAAAATCGGGAATTTTTACTGTTTTTACAATAGCTGTTTTAACAGACTTACTGCTTTTCCTCTCTCTTTATTCTGATTTAAAAGAAAACAAATTTTTGCAAATCTTTATTCTGCCCTTCTTTTTTAGCCTCTCTTTTGGGCTATTTTATTTTTTAGTTCCCGGAAGATACTTAACAAGAATATTTACGACTTCTTTATATGCGATTGGTCTTTATTCTCTTTTCCTTTCCGAAAATATTTTTACGGTATCATCCATTAGGACTATCGCTCTTCTTACCTCGGCGCGTACTGTATCTTTTGTTATTACTCTTATTTCTTATTTTTTTCTGACCAACGTACTTTTTTCACTTCATATTCAGTTTATACCATTCTTGATACTTCTTTTTATCTTTTCTTTTCCGCTTGTTACGCATTCTATCTGGACACATACTCTTGAAAAAAAACTATTTTCCAATTTTTATTGGCCGCTGGTTTTAACATTTGTACTTGTAGAGATAGGGAGTATGCTTTGGTTTTGGCCGAGTACGCCTACGGTTCTTGCTATATTTTTAACCGGAGTTTTCTATACGACAGTCGGTATTTCCCAGATTTGGTTTGAGAGAAGACTCTTTAAAAGTGTTATGTGGGAATATATTTGGGTTTCGAGTATTGTTTTATTAACTTTATTAGTATTTACCTCATGGACCAGCTAAACCCGTGCTGGATAAAAATTCTCGTTAAACAGAGGAAAAGGGGAGAGTAGAGAGGTGTTACCATTCCCAGTTCTTTCAGCTGAAGCTGGATGATACAGTTTGATACATCGATTAAATAATTATAGGATATTTTTTATTATGTGGTGTGGATAACTTTTTAATTTTCACGGTTATATATGCCACTTTTCACAGCCGTGATATGCCTCATTAAATCTTTCCTTGAGGGTGCGATGTCTGAAACAAATGATATAAAGCAAAAATAATACGAACGCTTGTTATATTCCTGCCCCACTGTTAATTTTCGAGGCTAAAAATTGATGTTTGGACTGATAAATCGGTCTAAATTCAACACAAGCTAAATACGTCAGGGAGCAGGGACGCAGTTAAGGATGAATGATGAATGATGAATGATGAATGATTAACCTACTTAACAAGAGAGTGTATGTCTTTGTTCCCCATAAAGTTTTAATTCGTCGTTCCCTAATGGACAAAGGCGGAAAATTTGTGTTGTAGGGGCTTGGGAAGGGAGAACTGATTACGTCGTACAATAATACTTTTACGACGTCTCTCAGGCAGGGCTCTTGGGAGAAGTGGCTTAAATTTAAATTAAATATTAAGAATTAAATATCAAAGATTTTTCCATTCCCTATTCCTACTCTCTTTTATTTTTGCTCTTTTATATTTTATTTTTCTTGCCCCTCCCCTACTATGGGATTCCATCTATTTTTTATTGTTTTGACAGTTTTTTGTTTTTGTGTTTTAATCATCGCAGTTGAAAATGAGAAAATAATTTATGCATTATTATGAACGAGGACGAAGATTACCTACGCACCAACGATCAGACAAAGTGGCATCTGTATTTAGAAAATCACCCAATGCTTTACCAGATAGTTTCGGAAAACCTCCTTAGAAAAATTATTCGCCCTGAGCTTGTGGAATAGAGGGAAATATAACACTAGCAAAGCTTGCTGCAACAAAATATGGATCTTCACCTTCCTTTAATGGTTCACCATTAAGATTGACCGGATTTCCTTGTTCATTAGAGGGTTGAAACCATTCACCAACAATATATTTTTTCCCATCAATGTCAACTTCAAATCTTCCCACTTCTGTCTGTCCGCCGAATGCACCTCCTGTGACTCTAATAGCATGAGTGGCTTTGATTTCATCGGCGGGAATATCTTGTCCTTCACCAAAGTCGGCTTCTGGTTTGCGATGAACGACAATATTATCTTCATTCCAGTATCTACTAGTCGGGTCTGCATGAGGCGTATATTTAACCTCAACTACCTGAGGAGTGCCGCTTATTACTAGGGTTCCGTCTTCTCGACGAATGAGAAATTTACCATATAAGCCGCTGTTGACATCAACAACTTGTTCTCCGGCGTGCTGAATATCTTCTACGCGTCGTACTACCGCATCAGTTACATTTCCTACTGCGGTTTCAACAGGGTGAGCGGTTGCTTCAGCCGCTACTCCTCCCGCTACTACTCCTGCAGTAACTACTGCTGTTGCCCCTGCTCTTGCCGGTGTTCCAACAAGCCTTTTAACAATCCGCTTGAAAAATCCTTCGTTTTGATTTGGAAGCCCTGTTAACTCTCTTGCTCTGTCGCCGGGCATTGTATAGTTTCTTGGTGATACGGGCGATGACCCTTCTCCTGATTCTGCCATAAGCTAATTTTAACACTTTTATATATAATTAGTCAATGTAATATTACAAGATCGTACGGGGGATTTTCTTCGTTTGAGAATCCGTAGATGTCAACGCCGTCTTCTAAATCCTGCAAGATCTTTATGTACCTATAAAAAATTGCGTTTGTCCAGCCAAAACCCGATTGGATCTCATAGAGCTCTCTTTGAGGTTTTTCTCCCCTCTCCCCGTCTATTCTTTCAAAAAAAGTTCCATATTTTCTAAAAATTTTTGCATGAGCATTTACAGATTTTTCCATTATTCTCTTTGCATCGTCTAAGAACCCGTATCGCAAGAGTCCGGTAATAGTCAAATATTCAAGAGGCGGCCAAATATTTGGATAGTCCCATTGCTTTGGTTTTATAACTTCTTCTACAACAGGTCTAAATCGTACCGGGAATTTGGAAAGGTTAATTTTAGGAGCAAGAGATTCCCTGGCTGTAATTACAAGGCCATATTCGGTCTCAAATAAAAAAAGTTTCTCAAGCACTTGCTCTGCCTGTTTTAAATCTGCAATTCCTGCCCAAAGAGGAACAAAACCGGCAAGAGACAGAAAATCACTTTGTCTTTCATAAACATATCCGTAATCGAAGAAAAACCCTTTTTTCTGATTCCAAAAAAGTTTGTTCATCATCTTTTTTCTCTTTTGCGCCCTATCGCTCCAAAAATTCACTTCCTTTGCTTTGTCCGTAAGCGATGCGACAAGTTCAAAATCTTTCTCGTATTTATAAAGGTAAGAATTCAAATCAACCGGCAGGAATTCATTGCATCTGTTATAAAATCTTGAGGTAAAGTCCCAGCCAGATTCAAGCTCGGATGAATAGGCATAACCAATATCTCTGTCACCGTAGCGGTTTAATCCATATTTTTCTACAAAGTGGTTGTACTGTGCTGAATTATTCCAAACCTTGTTATATTCTTTTCTTGCAGTATTCATTTTTTTTGAAAGCCACTTAACGTGTCCAAAGGTCGAGGTGGGTTTTAAAAAGAAGTTTCTAAGAATCTTAAGAGGAGAAAGCGCGCCGTTTCCATTATTGAAAGTTTTGTATATATCAAGAATCATTGTTGTTAAAAACGGCGGCTGGGATCTTCCGACAGAAGCATGAGAACTAAAATTTGGAATAATCCCGAATCTTTCAAAAAGATATTCAAAATTTTCGATCATTTCTTTCATAACCCATTCTCTTTTTGTTCCCATCAGTCCTCTAAACATAAAAAAAGTATCCCAATAAAAAATATAAGAGAACTTTTTGTCGTTAGGGGTTATAAAATGGTATGGAATATTTAAGAAGTTATTATGAACTTTTTCCCTTGCGGGTTTATGAATAATCTTGTCCCAATAGGAATCTATATAGTCGAGGCAGTCTTTAAATTCTTTCTCATAGTTTCTTTTGGGTTTTATCATCTGATTTTTATGGGAGCCAACAGGAATAATGCCCAGGGAGTTCTGCATGATATATTAAGTATCAGTTCAAATACGCAAGATGTCAAGTTTTGGGTTTGACAATGATCAGTTTTGAGTCGTACAATCCCAGTTTATTTTACAACATTTGCACGTCGCAAAATAAACATGTATCATTAAAACATGAAAGAACTGCCTGGATTGATCGACGAATTTTTGGAATATCTTGAGGTTGAGAGGAATTGTTCAAAGCTCACGATTAGAGATTATAGGCATTATCTTGAAATATTCAACAGCTGGGTTACCGCTTCCCTACCCAACAAGTCTTTAAAAGATCTTACTATTGCGGATGTTCGAAAATACAGAGTTTATCTTTCAAATAGGGTTGATAAAAATGGTTTAACTCTAAAAAGAATTACCCAAAATTATTATGTTATTGCTCTGCGTTCGTTTTTGCGCTTTCTTATAAAAAATGATCACGAAACTTTAGAACCATCAAAAATAGATCTGCCAAAAGCAGAAAGCCGCAGTCTTAAATTCTTAGATAGAGATCAGGTAGACAGACTCGTTATATCGATTAATACCGAAAAGCCCGAAGGTAAACGGAACAGAGCGATTGTGGAACTTCTTTTCTCAACAGGACTTCGTGTGTCCGAATTGGTATCGCTGAACAGGGATAAAATAAATTTAGAAAGGCGGGAGTTTGGGGTAATCGGAAAAGGCGGACGGGCAAGAGTTGTTTTTATCTCGGATAGAGCTGCGGAGTGGATCAAAAGGTATATTGATGCTCGGCAGGATAATTTTGTGCCTCTTTTCATACGTTACTCAGGCCGAGAAATTTTCGAAAACAGAGGGGAAAAAATGAGACTTACAGCCCGAAGCATTGAGAGAATTGTTAAAAAATATGTAAGAGCGGCGCGTTTGCCGGTTGATGCGACGGTTCATACGCTTCGCCATTCTTTTGCAACAGATCTTTTGACTAACGGCGCCGATATTCGGTCGGTTCAGGAAATGCTGGGGCATAAGAACATCTCAACTACCCAAACCTACACCCACGTAACAAATAAACAATTAAGAGATGTACACGAGGCCTTTCATTCAGGAAATAAATGATGGAAACGTAAGGGTTTCCATTTCGTCATATCTATCCGATCCCATATCGGTTTACGGCTTAGCCTAGTAGATTTCGTAGGTTAGGGTGACTGAGATTTTTATACTATTTTCTCCGGGAGTTATATCTGTAGATGGTGTTTCTCGAATGCCGGCTTTTGCGCTCTCAAACGGAATTGGTCTTGGAAAATTGTCTTCAGATTCAGTGACATTTATAATTTTTCCAAGCCTTACTCCTGCAGCTTTAGCCAGACTTTGAGCCTTGTCTTTGGCTTTTCGAACTGCTTCTTTTCTTGCCTTTTCCTCAAGCTTATCTTTCGTATTATCGTCAAATCCAAATAGAACTTGCCCGATTAGGTTTCCTCCATTTCCCGTAATGGTATCGATTGCTTTATTAGTATTATTAATATCTTTGATCTTAAGCTCAATATTCTGAGTAACAGTATAGCCTGTTATTCTTTGAATCCCTTCAAAACTATAATTTGGATTAACCGAGTAATTCGTAGTTTTTAAGTCTTTTTCGGAAATTCCAAGATTTTTAAGATTTTCCAAAACAGAATCTATTGCTTTATTTGTTTGATTTTGCGCATCAGAAACTGTTGAAGATCTTTTAGTAACGCCAAAGGAAATAGTTGCAAGATCTGGGGCTTGTGAGACGCTCCCCTGTCCAAGTGATTGGAACAAATCATTTTTCGAAGTTACATAACTATTGATTAAAAAAGGAATCGGTCCTGCAAGTTTTGTATAGATAAAAAGAGTAAAAAAGAAAAGAAGAATTGCGAGGATTATTTTTTTATTTTCTTGCCATTGAACACTCACATAGATATGGTACTTATTCTAAGGTGTTTCTGTCAATAGCTCGTTAGGAATTATTGGGTTTTGGAAGAATTATTTCTCCGCCTTGTTTAGTTCTTATATGAACTAAGGGTAACGGTTCCTTTGCAACTTTCCATATTTCTTGATCCCCCGGGCATTTTTGGCAAATTGCCGGACGGTGATTTTCGGGATAACGCCATGGGTTGTTTGGACAATCCACCGGACGTTCCCCGACTCCTTCCAGTCCGCACACATCCGATCCTTCATTTATTTGGATGGGCGCTTGCTCTTTTTTAACCATAAAAAAACCCAGGACCTGTTATTGGTTCTGGGATTTAACTATAACAGGGTTATAAAATTCTGTCAAACTTTAATTTATTTTTTTATTCTGTATCGTAGACTAGATGACGGGCCATAAGCTATAACTGATTCTCAGAAGCTTTTAGGAGATTTGATAAAAGTTCTGCTACATTTACGGGGCCCACGCCACCCGGAGTCGGGGTGTAAGAAGAAGCTGTATCTCTTATATCATCTTCCTCATAATCGCTATGAAACTTTCCGTCTTCTCCTTTATACATCCCTACTCCAATTAGTATCGCTCCCCTTTCAATATCTGACTTTTTTATAATATTAGCTTTTCCAACCGCACAAATTATAATATCCGAATTTTTTAAAATTTCTATTTTATTTTCGGTTTTTGATGTTATCGTTACAAGGTTCGTTACAAGGTCGGACCTCGTTTTGGCTTGTCTTTTCAAAGTTTTTATGATAGGACCACCTGCGGTTACTCCCCTCCCAATGACCGCGATTTTCTTCGATTTTAGCCAACTAGAAAACCCTAGGGGTTTTTGTGCGTCGACCCCTGGGGTTGAAGTATAGATTTTTTCCAGAATTTTTAAAACTGCTTGCGCAATCGGAGGAGAGAATTTAGATTGCGGATGAAATCCGTCAACATCTTTTTTGGGATTTATTGCTTCTGCAACTTTTTTTTCTTCAATTTGTGACGGAAGCGGTCTCTGAATAACAATTCCATGAACATTCTTATCATTATTCAGTCTCTCAATTTTACTCAGGAGTTCATCGGTTTTTGTATTTGGGGAAAGATTCTCAACAGTTATCTTGGCACCGATTTCTCCTCCTTTTAATTTTTTCTGAGAGACATATGCGTTTGAGGCGGCATCAGTGGTAAGAGTAATTATATGAAGATGAGAAATAATTCCTTTTTTCTTCAACCTTACAACTCGCTCTTTAAGCTCATCCAAAATCTCCTGTGCGATTTGCTTGCCGTCAATTCTCATTTATCCCTTCCCAATAAAAGTGGCTGATGCTACGTGGTCGTTTGGATTTGAATATCTCATAAGAATAACCCCCTGAGTGTCCCTAGCAAGTCTAGGAATAGAGGAGATTTCAAGCTTTACAACCTGGCCCTTTTTAGATGTAATAATAATTTCCTCACAATTTGTCGGAATAACTTGAGCAAAACCAACTTTTCCGGTTTTTGATGTCACTTTTGCAACCTTAACTCCTTTTCCACCCCTGCTCTGTCCTCTGAATAGCTTACAGGAAGTTTTTTTGCCAAGACCGTTTTCCATGATTGTCAGAAGATCATCGTTTCCTTCTCTATTTATTACATCCATTCCGATTACAATATCATCTGCGTCGAGCCTAATTCCCCGAACTCCTCTAGTTGCTCTTCCTGTTGATCTTACTCCTTTTTCGGAAAATCTTATTGCTTTACCGTTTTTACTTGCCAAAATAATATCATTATCACCGCTTGACAACTCACTCCATACAAGCTCGTCTCCCGCTTCGCTCAATCGAGGCGAGCCTTTATCAAGTTTTATGGCAACTATTCCGTTTCTTCTTATATTTTCAAAATCTTTTATTTTTGATTTTTTGACAGTCCCTTTTCGCGTTGTTAAAAAAATATATTCGCTTTTATCTTCTTTCCCATAGCTTATGAATGACTCAACTTTTTCATCTTGCTCAATGTTTAGTAAATTTACAATTGCCGTGCCTTTGCTTGTTCTTTGAGATTCATTTATATCGTAAGCTCGCAGCTGATAGACCTTTCCTTTATTTGTAAAGTATAAAAGATTATCGTGGGTTTGTGCATATCTTATGTGTGCAATACTATCTTCATCTTTTGTAGTCATTCCCTTAATCCCCTTTCCTCCTCTATGCTGGGTTTTAAAAGAGAGCATGCTTTGCCTTTTTATGTATCCCGTTTCTGTAAGCGTTATAACAGTAGGTTCGTCTGTAATTAAATCTTCATCGGAAAATTCACCGACTTTACTTTTGAAAACTTTGGTTCTTCTGGGATCGGCGTATTTTTCTTTAAGTTTTACAAGCTCATCTTTTACGACTTTTAAAATTGTTTGCGGACTTCCCAAAAGAGTTTCCAAGTATGCGATTGTTTCCCCAACCATTATGTATTCATCCTCAATCTTTTGTCTTTCAAGTGCGGCAAGTCTACGCAACTGCATATCCAAGATTGCAGTTGCTTGAATATCTGTTAACTTAAACTTCTTAATTAAGTTTTGTTTTGCATCTTCCTGATCTTTTGATCCTCTAATTGTTTTAATAACAGCATCAATATTATCTACCGCAATTTTTAAACCTTCTAAAATATGAAGTCTTGCACGGGCCGCCCGAAGTTCAAACTCGGATCTTTTTTTAACAACCAAATATCTATGTTTTAAATATTCCTCAATAATAGTTTTGAGATTTAGGGTTTGAGGCGTTCCATTAACAAGCGCTACGACATTTGCCGAAAAAATAGTCTGCAAGTTTGTGTGTTTAAAAAGATTATTTAGAACTTTTCTTGGAGCAGAATCTCTCTTAAGCTCAATGACAATTCTCATTCCATGTCTGTCAGACTCATCGCGAAGGTCTGAAATTCCTTCGATCTTTTTATCTTTTGCAAGTTCTGCGATTCGGGCAACCAAAAGCGCCTTATTTATCTGGTAAGGAAGTTCTGTAACAATTATTGCCGATTTTCCCTGCCCAATATCTTCTATGTCTGCTTTGCCTCTTATCAAAATTCGTCCCCGTCCGGTCGTATAGACATTTCTTATTTCGTTTATGTCATAAATTGCGCCCGCGGTTGGGAAATCAGGGCCTTTTATAAATTCCAGAAGCTCATCGATTGTTACCTCAGACATCAACTGCGCAGTAGAATCTGTTTCTATCTTTCCGAATTTTGTCTTATCAATTGTAAATGTAATCGCATCGATTACTTCCGAAATGTTGTGAGGTGGGATCTTGGTTGCCATTCCGACTGCGATTCCTTCACTTCCCATGAGAAGAAGATTAGGAAGTTTTGCAGGAAGAAAGACCGGTTCTTTAAGAGTCGCGTCAAAATTTTCAAGATAACTTACGGTTTCTTTTTCTAAATCAAAAAGCATCTCCGAAGTTATCCCTGCCATTCGGGCTTCGGTGTAACGCATTGCGGCCGGAGGATCACCATCCATAGAGCCAAAGTTTCCCTGCCCGTCAATTAACGGATAACGCAGCGAAAAATCCTGGGCGAGACGCACCAGAGCATCGTAAATTGGCATATCACCATGCGGATGATATTTCCCCATTACTTCTCCGACAATCTTTGCAGACTTTGAATATTTTGCACTGTGTGTTAATCCCATTTCGTGCATTGCAAAAAGAATTCTTCGATGAACCGGCTTTAGGCCGTCTCTTACATCGGGAAGTGCTCTTTGCACAATAACAGACATCGCGTAATCCAAATACGCGCTTTTCATTTCTTTAGTTATTTCTGTTTTTTTAATTTTGCCAATATCAGCCATAAGTTAGAGACTAGCTACTAGTTATTAGCCACTAGTAATCAATAACTAATTGCTAGTGGCTAGTTGCTGATTGCTTATTTTATTGCTTTTCTAATTTCAGCGAGGGCTTCTTTTTTTCCTTTCCATTCCTTTATCTTGACCCATTTACCCGGTTCGGTTTTTTTGTAGTTTTCGAAAAAATATTTTAGGTCTTCTTTGGTTTTTTCCGGAATATCTGAAACATCATTATAGTCTTTAAATTTTGGGTCGACTTTTACAATTGGAACTGCAACAATTTTATTATCTACTCCTGCCTCATCTTCCATCTCAAGCATTCCGATTGGCCTACACGCAATTACCACGCCGGGTACGACAGGTTTGCTTGAAAGGACTAAAACATCTACGGGATCTCCATCATCAGCCAGAGTATTCGGAATAAATCCGTAATTAAACTGATAATTCATCTCGGTATAAAGAAATCTGTCCACAAAAATAAAACCCGAATCTTTATCAAGTTCGTATTTGATTGAAACTCCCTGAGGAATTTCTATAAAAACATTTATCTCTTCCGGCGGATTTTTTCCGACTCCAATTTTTGAGAGGTCCATAAAGATATTATATTCGAATATCCCACAGCCTACAAGTCTCATTTTTTCTAAAATCACCCAAATCCCACCTGGGAGGTGGATTACTATTGACACCTGGGGAGTTTTAGTTAAAATAAAAATATGCCGGGACGCTTACTTCCTCTAGTGAAAGATCAAATCTATCATGTTTTTAATCGGGGTATCGACCATCGTCCAACATTTTCTGATAGATTAGAGCTTAAAAGAGCCTTAGCTGTTATTGATCATTACAGATTTGTTACTCCCCTAGTCAAATTTTCTAAATTTATTAAACTTTCTGTTGAGGAAAGAAATAGATTTCAAACCAAGATAAAAGCCGGACCTAAGTTAATAGACATTCTAAGTTTTTGCTTGATGCCAAATCATTTTCATTTCCTTTTAAAACAGGCTAGTGATAAGGGCATATCAAAATTTCTATCTAATTTTCAGAATAGTTATACAAGGTACTTCAATATAAAAAATGAGAGAGATGGTCCACTTTTCTTGGATCAATTTAAGGCAGTTTTAGTTGAGACAGAAGAACAGTTAATACATGTCTCAAGGTACATTCATCTTAATCCTGTGACTTCGCATGTAGTTAAAGATTTTAACTCACTGTCTGATTATCCATGGTCGTCTTTACCTGAATATATCGAGGGGAAAGAATCTATTTGCGAGACAAACACAATTCTGGGTTTTTTCAGGGATTCGGGAGATTATATCGATTTTCTAAAAGATCAAGTGGGATACCAAAGGGAGCTTGATAGAATTAAGCATCTTATCTTTGAGTAAGATAGTGAATATTATATACCTAGGTGCGAAGCTAATCCACCTGGGAGGTGGATTTGTAGCTACACCTCGGGTGGTTCTACGAAACATTTACTTTCTCCGGCGGATTCTTTCCCACTGATAGTTTCTTAATATCCATATTATTCCTTCGGCTGTCCTTCTGGTGGCGTTGAATCTATCATAAGTCTAGGGTGGCGAGCTTCGCATTACTTTGGATAAAGTGTTTTCGGGGCGGGACTTCATCTCCCATAAGCATTGTAAAAACCGCATCTGCTTCTTCGGCATCATCTATTGTGACCTGTTTTAAGATTCTGTTTTGAGGATTCATAGTGGTTTCCCAGAGCTGTTCCGGGTTCATCTCTCCCAAACCCTTGTAGCGTTGAACAGAAACAATATTCCTTGATCCGTTTGCGCGAATTTGCTTAAGTGAATTATCTTTTTCCTCATCCGAATAAGCATATTTTATTTCTTTTCCGGATTGAACCTTATAAAGTGGAGGTTGCGCAATATACAAGAATCCCTCTTTTATAACATCAGGTAAGTGTCTGTAGAAAAATGTCAAAATCAAAGTTTCTATGTGCTCGCCGTCTACATCGGCATCGGTCATTATGATTACGCGATGATATCTTAGTTTATCAAATCTTATACTTTCTCCAATCCCCATACCAAGGGCAATAATTAAATTTTTAAGTTCTTCATGTTCAATAATTTTATCAAGCCTTGCCCTTTCTGTATTTAATATTTTTCCGCCTATTGGAAGAATTGCCTGAAATTTTCTGTCTCTCCCCTGTTTTGCGCTTCCTCCTGCGGAATCCCCTTCTACCAAATAGAGTTCCGATACTGTCGGATCTTTTTCCTGACAGTCTGCAAGTTTTCCCGGAAGTGATGAACCCTCCAAAGCTCCTTTTCGAAGTATCGCTTCTTTAGCAGCTTTTGCCGCAAGTCTTGCCTTGGCTGCTAAAAAAACTTTTTCTAAAATCCTCCGGCCATCCGATGGGTTTTCCTCAAAATAAGTACTAAGGCCTTCCTTAACAATTGTTTGGACCAAGGGCTGAATTTCTGCATTCCCCAGTTTTCCTTTGGTTTGGCCTTCAAACTGAATCTTATCCTGGGGCATTTTTACAAAAAGAACTGCGGTTAAGCCCTCTCTTGTGTCGTCTCCGGTAATTGAATCCTCGCCGTTTTTAAAACTCCCGATTTTCTTTCCATAGTCGTTTATTGCACGAGTTAATGCCATTCTAAAACCGGTTAAATGCGTTCCGCCGTTTACAGTATTTATTACATTTACATAACTCTCTACATTTTCCGAATAACCGTTGTTGTAAGCCAAGGCGACTTCAACTTCTACTTCTCCCTGCTGTTTGCCTACAAATATTGTCTTATGAAGCGGATCTTTATTATCGTTTAGTCTTGTAACAAGCGAAGTTATTCCGCCCTCAAAATAATAGTGGACTTCTTTTGGCGCATCTTCCCTTAAATCAAAAAAATGAAAGTAAAGGCTTGGAACAAGATAAGCTCTTTCTCTTATGGCTTTTTTTACAACGTCGAAATCAAATTCTATGGTTGAGAAAACTTGTTTATCCGCAAGAAAAGTTACAGTCGTTCCTGATTTTGCATCATTTTTTAATGCGGAAATATCAAGTTTTGATTTATCTATTTTCAAAACCCCCGATTTTGGTACTCCTCTTTGATATTCCTGCCCGTAAATTTTTCCGTCTCTTTTTACCTCAACCCACATCCATTCCGATAGCGCGTTTACAACAGAACTGCCTACTCCATGCAAACCGCCCGAGATTTTATAAGCAGAGCCTCCGAATTTTCCTCCTGCATGAAGTTTGGTCATAACAATCTCAAGTGCTGATTTTTTGTACTGGGGCATTATGTCAACTGGAATTCCCCGCCCGTCATCTATAACAGTTGCGCTATTGTCTGGATTAAGACTTATCCAAATATTTTTTGCAAAGCCGGCCAGCGCCTCATCAACTGCATTGTCTATAATTTCCCTAAGTGTCTCGTGAAGACCTAATACATCGGTTGATCCAATATACATTCCGGGTCTTTTTCTAACCGGCTCAAGACCTTCTAAAACTTGAATTGTTTTTGCAGAATAATCAGAGGATATCTTTTCCGTAGGTTTTGACTTTGATAATGCCATAAGATAATGATAACAAATTTGAGCTCATATTCCAATAGCCTATAAAACTAAATTTTGATTTTCTTCGGTTTAAGACTCAACCCCTGGGGTTGACGCACGAAAGTTTATGATTTATTGACATGTAAGAACTGATGGTTTAAACTTAATTAAAGAGGATAATTACAGTGAAAAAATATCAGAAAGACTCTACCCCCCCCCCAGATATCTTTAGGGTTTTCTCCCAATAAAACGGGTTTTATCCAGCAACTTCGTCGAAGAAGTGGTGCGGGATTCACCCTTATAGAACTTCTTGTAGTTATTACAGTTCTCGGAGTTTTAGCTACAATAGTTCTTGTAGCAGTTAATCCTGGAACACAAATGGCAAGAGCAAGAAATGCGGGAAGAAAATCTGATTTGAGACAAATTGCAAACGCAATAGAACGTTATCATATTTTCTATGGTCAGTATCCAGTAACCAATACTTGGTGTGGTGCTTTAGGCAGTGCATGGTATAACTGTGGAGATGATTGGATTCCCGGTCTTGTTGCCTCAGGCGAAATAAAAGAATTGCCAAAAGACCCAAGATCAGGTCAGGTAAATCCAAGCTCTGGTCTTGTTAATTGCAGAGAAGCTACTACAGATAATTATTACATATATTATTCTAATGGGGTGGATTATAAACTTTTAGCCCATTGCACCCCTGAGGGTACGATGAGCCCTACTGATCCATTCTATGATTGGCGTTCCTATTGGGCGTGGGCAATCTATTCTCCTGGAGGAGCTGGTTTCTAGCTGTATTCGCCACTTGAAAGGTGAAACAGCCTCGCCACCTAAATTTTTTTGCGCTTCTGCTAACGCTTGTTCTGGTCGAGCTTGACAAAAGAAAACATGTATACTACGATTATATATAATAAGATAGGTACGATGAAAAAAATTACTATAAAGAAACTACTTTTTTTTGAATGGGATAAAGGGAATAAAGATAAAAATGTCCAGAAGCATAAAGTACAAAATAGTGAAAGTGAGGAAATTTTTGAAAATGACCCGATACTGCTTGAAGATATCTTTCATTCACACAAGGAAAAGAGATATCTTGCTTATGGAATAACAGATAAAAAGAGACAACTAACAATATCATTTACATTAAGAGGGGAAAGTTTAGATAAGATACGAATTATTTCTTCTCGAGATCAGGATAAAAAAGAAAAAGAACTGTATCAAAAACTTAAAAAGGGGGTGACAAATAAAAATGAAGAAGAAAATGATTAAAAAAATACCACAATTTAAGAATGAAGATGAAGAATTTGAGTTTTGGTCAACTCATTCAACAGCAGATTATATTGATAATTTTAAACCAGTGCAATTTGATTTGTCAAAGCTAAAACCATCAACAAAAACAATTAGCATCCGTTTACCAGAGTCAATGATTGGGGAGTTAAAAAAATTAGCAAATAAACGGGATGTCCCTTATCAGTCATTGTTGAAGATATTACTCGGGGAAAAACTAAGAGAAGAAAGCTTACAAATATAGCTTCTTTAAAATATAGGCCTAGGTAATATTATAGGACCTCGCCACTTAAGATTGAACTTTGCCATACGATATTAAGCTTGATAATGAATTAAAATATTATTTTGACTTTGGCTAAATTCTTCTCTATAATCAGCCACAGTTTTATATGTCTACATCAAAAGAACTAGGACTCTCACCGGGTAGCAGTTCCGTCTATAAAAATGAAGCCGGACTTGTGATATTTGGAACAATACATAACATTGATCCTAAGGGTAATGCCGATATCTGGGTACAGTGGTGCAATTCTTCTGTGCCGATTGATGAATTATTTCCGGAAAGCAAGCATAAAATTGCCGCAGACGATACCGGATTTGCTCCTCTCCCCAGCGATCAATAATAAATTTGATTCGAAGTTCGACCCTCGGGGTCGACGCACGAAAGATTCATAAAATGGTCTGCTAATCTATTGACATGTAAGAACAAGTGGTTTAATCTTAATTAAGAAGGATAATTACAATGAGAAAACATCAGAAAGGTGTTCGCCCCCCCCCCAGATCTCTTCTAAGGAGTTTTTCCAATAAATCAGGCTTTATCCGGCACCAGCCTCGAAGAAGCGGTGCGGGATTTACTTTAATAGAACTTCTTGTAGTTATTACAGTTCTCGGAGTTTTAGCTACAATAGTTCTTGTAGCAGTTAATCCTGGAACACAATTGGCAAGAGCACGGGATGCGGGAAGACGAAGTTCATTAGCGCAGATTAGGCGTGCACTTGAAGCTTACATGGCTGTTAACGGAAGTTATCCAAACCCAGCCCCTAATGTTCCTGCCACCGACTGGACATGTTGTGGCTCAACATGGTTACAGGATTTAATAAATTCGGGAGATATTAAAGTTGCGCCAAAAGACCCGCGCGATAATGATCCCAACGCCGAATACCATTATTATTATAAAGCTGGTGCATCAAGCGGCTCAGATTATTGTCTATTTTATGCTTTGGAAGCAGCACCAACAACTACAGATCCCCTCTACGTTGGCAATTGGAATAATTCTAATAAATATTTTGTTGGCCCAGACGGGACGAGAAACGGATACGAGTGTACCCATTAATAATAATGAGCAAGGACATATCTGCTATTACACCCCTGATAATACAGCTATGATGGTGTGGACAATACTTGAGTCCCAACTTTACATTACAAAAATAGGCTGTGGTGGTGCTGCGCCGTATCCATCTGCTATTTATCAATCAATTTCTGGAAAAGTAAAATACGCATGCTTTGGCGCTAATATTGATAATAATCCAGATGTGTATTATCAATTTCTCGTAGATTTATAGTGAAGTTTTAAAAAAACTTCATAAATTTGACAAAATTATTTGCCAACGAATCTGTCCTGATACGGGATCGGAATAGATAAGGCGAAGCGGTATAGATTTATTTTATTTCGAAGTCCGACTTTCGGGGTTGACCCACGAAATATTTAAACTAAACATTTCTTCGAATTTTTCTGATGATTTCAACTGCAAAATTTATTGCGTATTTTGGGTAGTTCAGTACCAGATCTTGGGCGTGAAGATACTCTTTGTCTTCTCCTCCAAAGCCACGTTTAAAAAGAGAAAGTCCGTAAAATCTATGCTTGGGATCATTCGCAACTCCCCAGAGATTATATCTCGTGAGTTTTCTTTTTTTTGCCTGCCGAATTGCTTCCCATTGAATAAGATAAGCGCCGGGATATTTGCGTCCTTCATCTGTTGATGCTCCAAAATGATAAACAGCTTCTTTTCCGTAAAAAATTATGAAAGCTTCGGCAAGAAGTTTATTCTTTACTTTTGCTTTGTATAAAATAGCCATATTGTTTTGCGCAAATTCTTTAAATTGCTCGTAAAGATATTCATAGGAAAATGGAATAAATCTCTGTCTTTTAGAGGTTTGAATTTGTAATTTATAGAATTGTCTGATCTCTTTTGGATCGGAAACTTCAATTATTTCTATTTTCAAAGAATTTGCTTTTTTTAATTCATGTCTTGTCGTTTTTCTCATATTTCTTAAGAGCTCTTCTTCCGATTTCGTAATATCAAGCTGAGATGTTGATTCTGCATGAAGATGCATGGGTGCATCTACGAATCCCAAATCTTTAAATAGTTTTTTTGAGAAATCGTTTGAAATAAGTTGGGGTCTTACGCGGACAAAAGCGCAATCATTTAGATATGCGATTTTTTTTATTTCTTTTACGAAAGCATGAGTAATTTCTTTATCTTTCCAGTCAATGATGGGCCCGCCAGGTACTATCAAGTACTTTCCCCTTCTTGCATCTTCAACAATTGAAAGCATGACTCCTTTTAATTTTCCGTTTTTATAAAATCCTGTCCTTTGAATTTTCTGTCTAAGATTTTTATGAAATTCTCCCCAATACCAACTTTGTAAAAAATTTGACTCCTCTTGTTCTAAGAGAAAATTTTCCCAATCCGTACTACTACTGACTTCTTTTAATTGAATCATGAATTAAGAATTATGAATTACGAATGAATTTATTAGATTTGATAATTGAAGTGCTTGTTTTTCCGAAATATTTTTGTGTGTCGGAAGATTTAATATCTTTTCAGAAATCTTTTCAGCATTTGGGCAATCATTTTTATAATTTATTTCTGACATAAATCTTCTTGGCGCAATCGGCGCGTCATACCAAATGTCAGAAATATAAATATTGTCTTTCTTTAAATAGTTTATGAGGTTTTGTCTGTTTTCAACAAAAATTGGAAAGCGAAGATTTGCCGAAAGATCAATATTTTTTACTATAGAATCAGATAAGATTTTTTTACTTAGATTTCTGCTGTAAATTTCTGCAACTTTTCTTCGGTGTCTTAATTCTTTATCAGAATTATTAAATTGATAATTTATCAGATTGCAGTACCACTCTGGAAGATTTGAAAACTTATAAAGAGTTCCCTGCATTGGGGTTGATAATAATTTTGTTTTTTTCAATACAAAATGGAAAAGTTTTCCGCCCACATTATAAAATATTCTTATTTTAAAAGTGAGTAAGGGATAGAATCTGTCTTTCAATTGCAATGCAACGCTTGGATTTTTGAAGCTGTTTTCGATATTTTTTTGGTATATTTTATTTCTTATTATTAATGCTCCGCCGGATATCCCATCAATTATTTTATCCTGACTAAAAGAAAGGACTACAAAATCCCCTACCCTTCCTGCTTCTGTACCATTTTTATATTTTGCTCCCACTGAATGTGCTAAGTCTTCTATTAAGAAAATATTTTTTTCTTTGCAAATTTCTGAAATCTCGTCTATATCACAAGGATAACCAAGCGTATTCTGAACTATGACTACCTTTATATCAGGATTTTTTGTAAGGGTACTTACAAGGTCGGACCTTGTAAGGTTTAAGTCATCTCTTGGAATGTCAATTAATACTGGTTTGCACCCTGCTTTCTCAATCGCTTTGTAAACTGCGTAGCAAGTAAAACCATTTATCGCAACTTGAGAGTTTTTAGGAAGATCTAAAAGCTTAAGCGCCAAAGTTATCGCTTCCCGCCCTTTAAAAAGTAGGATCGCTTCCCCATCATATTTTTCTTCCAAATATTTTTTAAGATCCAAGCCTAATCCACCTGGGAGGTGGAACAGCTTCGCCACCTCGGGAAAAAGAGCTCTAATCGCAAAACCAAAGTCATAATTTGAGCCAAGCGAATTAAATACACTCATAAAATAGAAATGCAATTGTTATATTGTTTCATTGCTAAATTGTTTAATTATTTCTGCGACTTCTTGAGGGTGTGTAAATTGAGGAGAATGACGAGCTCCGCTAACAACAAACAATTTACTATTAACAATTAACTTTTCTAAAGTTTTCCCGTCTGAGAAGGGTGTTATTCCGTCGTTTTTTCCCCAAATAATTACAGTCGGAGCTAAGATTTCAGAAAGGTTCAGATTTTTATCAAACTCAACCATATTTATCATTGTTTTCTTCATATTCCCAGAGGCTTCTTTGTAGTCCACTTCTCCTGTTAAGGCATACAGTAAGTCTCTTGCTAATTTAATATTTAGAATTTTTTTTCCAGTCTTTGCAATAAGTCCAAATACTTTTCTCTTAAGGTTTATGTAAAATTCATCATGGTGAATACCCGCGCTGTCAATAAGAATTAATTTTTTTACTTTTTCAGGGTATTTTATAGAAAAGGCCATTGCGATTCTTCCTCCGTTTGAGTGACCGATAAGAATAATTTTTTCTTTTTCTTTTTTAAGTTTTTTATAAAGCCAGTTATTATAATCTTCAATGTTCCAAGGCTTATTAATTTTCTCGGTGAGTCCTGGAATATTAACCAGAATAGGGGTTAAACCCCTCTTTTTAAGAAGGGACACAAAGGGCGCCCATTTGGATTTTGAATATGTCCAGCCGTGCAGAATATATATTGACGATTTACGATTTACGATTGACGATTGGCTCATAGGCCGAATTTTCTCCTTCGTGCTTCCCACACCCTTTCTCTTCTGGGGAGTTTTTTGGCGTCCTCTTTATTTAATAATAAATGTTCGATTACTCCTTCCAAAAATCTTGCTCCCTTAAATAACAATACCTCTTCTCCTTTAATATTCTTTTCAATATATGAGAGTACGTCTCTGGGCATTATAAAACTTATTACTTCTGTTTCATCACTTTTGAGTTTTGAATTTTGAGTTTTGAGTTTTGGATATGTGTATTTAGAAACCCGCGGGCCCATAAGGATAATTTTATCTGATTTAATTTTAGATATAACTCCTGCCAATTTTTCATGCTCTTGCCGCTGACTTTCTCCCTGCTCGAGCATGTCGCCTGCTATTATCCATTTTTTTTCGGCTGTTATATTATCAAACATTTCTAGAATTACGGTCATAGAATCAAGGTTGGCATTGTAACTGCTGTCGATAATAGTCGTATTTTTAATCCCTTTAAACACCGAGCTTCTTCCTGGAGGGAGAGTAAATTTGCTAAATGATTTATCAAGAGGAACTTTTAAATATTCCAAAAGATCTATGCACATCTCAAGTGAATGAAAAAACTCCTTAGGCAAGAGACGGTCGAATTTATAAATTCTATTTTTATTCCCGTAGACTGTACCACTAAACCCTACTTTGTACTCCGTAAGATCATTTAAGGAAACTTTTTTTATCTTTGCCTCAGTTCTTTTGAGCTCCCTTTTTATAAGCTCCGAGTCGCCGTTTACAATGCAAAGTTTTCTTGAGTGCTCTAGGAAATAGCCGAACTCAAATGCAATTGCCTCTTCGACCGTTTTAAATTCCCCATTTTTTA
>MFNM01000010.1 GCA_001782085.1 Candidatus Levybacteria bacterium RIFCSPHIGHO2_01_FULL_37_33 | reverse complement strand
TTGCTGAAAAAATAAAACTATCGAGTGTTAAAGCGTTTTTACAAAGAGAAGGATTTAATGAATCAACAGTAGGAGAAGACGGCAGTTCTCCTACATCTACGCCGTATGACATAGCACTTTTCTTTGAGAAATTATATAAAGGAAAACTTGCAAATCCGCAGGATACAAATAAAATGCTGGATCTTTTAAAAAGGCAAAAACTGAACAATAAATTACCTAAATACCTACCGCCTGGAGTTATGGTGGCTCATAAAACAGGTGAAATAGATTTTTTTACACATGACGGAGGTATTGTTTACGGTCCCAAGAGCGATTACATTATCGTGGTTTTATCCAAGAGTGATTTGCCCGCCGCTTCAGAGGAACGAATAGCAGATATATCTAAAAAAGTATACGACTATTTTGAGAATTAAATTTTTGCGTCACCGGCCAAAGTCTGATCTTGACAGTTTGAGATAAAAAGCCAAAGTACAAAGGCCGGAAATGGATCAAATCTTAGATTTCTGGGCGCTAAGATATTCCAAGAAAGCCAAGAAACTGTCCAAACAAAAATCATAAAGAAAAAACCCACCGTGCCAATATGCTGTGTTACAAAAAGGGCAAGCTTATCAAGTCCCGAAAGCCTTTTTCGGTGCTCAACGTTAACGTTTTTGGGAGACCCAAATTTTTCTTTTAAAGTTTTTGCAGTTTCCATTAGTTTTTAAGTTGATAATGGTCTAAATTCACAAAATTTTCATTAAACATTATTCCCTCTCCTTCCAATTTTTCTTTTTGCTTTTTCATTCCGCCAAAGGCATAACCTACGGCGAGTTTTCCGTCGGATTTAATAACTCTATGGCAGGGAACTGTCGACGGAAATTTATTTTGATGAAGAGCAAGGCCGACAATTCTTGGGGTTTTAACTCCAGCCATTTTTGCAATTTGCTTATAGGTCATTACTTTTCCCTTTGGGATTTTTGCAACAATTGAGTAGATTTTGTTAAAATGGGTCATCTTTTCCTAATGTATTTATCTTCAATCTTTTTTAATTTATCACCAACCGCTCTGTCTATATCGACTCCTGCCGCCTGAGCTAGCTGAATTGTGGTTATTATAACATCGGCAAACTCTTCGTAAATATTTCTTTTATCGAATTTTTCAAGCTTTGCCCGTCTTTGAAGCTTAAGAACAGACAAAATATCATTGCAAAGTTCTCCGACTTCCTCGTTAAGTTTTACAGTTTTTGTCAGGATTTCTTTTTCCGCCTGGGAATAAAGTTTATAATGCGGTATTGTTTGTTCGTTTAATATTTTAATTTTTCCCTGAAGATTTTTAAGATTCACAATTATATTATATCATTTTTAATCCTTATTTTATTGCAAAAGAATCTACGTTAACCTACAATAATTCCATGCAAGAGGTAAAATTTGAAGAATCCTGGAATAAGAAGAGAACAGGCCTTGCGCTTATAGTTTTTCTGCTTTTGGCAGGAAGCGCAGTTTATCTATTGAGAAACAGCATTTTCTTAAATGCCAAGCCGCAGGCAGCTCAAAATCAAAAGGTTTTATCGGCATCTGATCAAAATCTCGAAGGTATTATCCAAAGACAAGTACAGGCAATAAAACAGCAAGCGGCAAATATAAATATTGAGGAGATTGCATCTTCATCGCCTCAGATCCAAAACTTAATTAATGATCTTAAGGCTCTTCAAAATTTACCAAAAGATAAGGCAAAAGAAGCTTGTTACAATATTTGCAGCGGCCTGTAGAATGAAAAAGATTAAAAAATTATTTTCTATTTTAGGTCCGGGATTTATTACCGGAGCATCCGATGATGATCCCTCAGGTATTGCCACTTATTCTCAGACCGGAGCTTTGTTTGGATTTGCCCAAGCCTGGACAGCTCTTTTTTCTTTTCCCTTGATGGCTGCCATTCAGGAAATGTGTGGAAGAATCGGTCTCGTTACAGGAAGAGGACTTGCCGGCGTAATAAGACTTCATTACCCTAAAAAAGTTCTTTATTTTACTGTTTTTCTTCTTCTTTTTGCAAATACTATTAACATTGGAGCAGACCTTGGAGCAATGGCTGCCTCAGCTCAACTTGTCTTTGGCTTTCCGTTTATTTATTGGCTTATTGGGATGGCTGCATTAACACTTGTTCTTGAAATCTTTGTTTCCTATAAGACCTATTCAAAATATCTTAAATATTTAGCCTTTACTCTTTTATCTTATATTGTCGCTGCTTTTGCAATAAAAATTGATTGGAAAGAAGTTTTTATTTCTTTGATTATTCCCCATATAGAATTTAGCAAAACTTACATCTTTAATGTTGTTGCGATTTTGGGAACAACAATTTCTCCTTATCTTTTTTTCTGGCAGGCAGATGAAGAAGTAGAAGAAGAAGTTTCACATCATAAACTGCGAAGAATGGGAGCGGGACAGCCTAGAATAACCCCTAAAGATATATCAAGACTACGCCTCGATACTGTAATAGGAATGCTTTTTTCAAACCTGGTGATGCTTTTTATAATAATAACAACAGGCGCAACGCTGTTTACTCATGGTGTAACTAAAATCAATAGCGCATCGGATGTTGCTCTTGCTTTAAGGCCGTTGGCAGGCGATTATGCTTTTCTTCTTTTTGCTGTGGGAATCATTGCAACTGGACTTTTAGCGCTGCCAATTCTTGCCGGTTCTGCCTCTTACGCCGTTTCTGAATCTTTTGGGTGGAGGGAAGGCCTATATCGGAAATTCAAAAGAGCTCATGGATTTTATGGGGTAATAATAATAGCAACTTTAGTCGGATTCCTGATCAATTTTATTGGGATCGATCCGATCGTGGCGCTTTATTATACGGCAATAATAAATGGTATAATAGCTCCTCCTCTTATCGTAATGATTCTTTTTATTGCAAATAATAAAAAAATTATGAGAGAGAGAACAAATAGTCCTTTTCTTAATATCTTAGGGGTACTTACAGCTTTTATTATGGGATTATCTGCAATAATTCTAGTTTTCAGCTTTTTTATTAAATAAATTATGGATGAATTAAAAGAGAGAGCAAAAAAACTTCTAGGTAGTCTCAATATAGAAGAGAAAAGAAAGAAAGCACGGTTAATCGAAGCCCAAAGTTCTGATCCCGCTTTTTGGCAGGATAAAAAAGCTGCAGCATCAAAAATGAAAGAACTGGCAGACTTACGAAAAGAAATAAGCGATGCAGAGAAATTGCAGGAATTTATCTTGAGCAATAATCTTAAGGAAGCAAAAAAACTTATAGGAGAGCTCGAAGTTCTGCTGTATCTGTCTGATCCTTACGATCAAAGTCCTGCGATTCTCTCCATTCACGCAGGACAGGGCGGCGTTGAGGCAATGGACTGGGCACAGATATTATTTAGAATGTATACAAGATATTTTGAGCGAAAAAACTGGAGCTTTGAAGCGCTTGACGAGACTTTGGGTGAGGAGGCAGGAATTAAAAGCACGACACTTTCTGTAAATGGCAAATATGCATACGGATATTTAAAAGGGGAGGCAGGAGTTCATAGGTTGGTGAGGCTTTCTCCTTTTAATGCAGATAAATTAAGACACACTTCTTTTGCATTGGTAGAGGTAATGCCGGATTTAGGAGAAGAAGAAAAACTTGATATAAAAGAAGAAGATCTTAACTGGGACTTTTATAGGGCAAGCAGTCACGGAGGACAGAATGTTCAGAAAGTCTCAACCGCAGTAAGACTAAGGCATAAACCGACCGGAATTGTGGTAACTGCACAAAGTCAAAGATATCAGGCGCAGAATAGAGAATATGCGCTAAAACTTTTAAAAGCAAAACTTTGGGTTTTAAAAGAAGAAGAGAGAAAAAAAGAAGAGCAGGAACTAAAAGGTGGATATAAAACTCCCGGCTGGGGTAATCAGATTAGATCTTATGTTCTTCATCCGTACCATATGGTAAAAGACCTACGGACCGGTTTTGAAACCTCAAATACGGATGCGGTTTTGGATGGAGAATTAGACGGATTTATAGACGAGGACTTGCGAAAGCTATAGGCTATTGACAATAGCTTATAGTTGTGATATAAAACATACTTATATGTCGCTTCGACACACAGAAAGAGAATTAAACAGGTTGGGTATAAAAAGTATTGCCAAAATTATAGCCGAAGCAAGACAAGAGCTAAAGGCTAAACATGGCATGGAAGATATTGCACTTCCTGAGCTTGGCAAAAATGGTTCGAAAAAACTAAAAGAAGCAGTCTCTTATGTCTCGGTTCTACTTCCTGAATATCAAACAGGACCTCATACTCCAGAACTTATTACCTCGCTCTGGAAAGCAATCTGGATGGATTCGGGAAGAAAAATAGATGCAGAAATTCAGGTTCCGCTTGTTGATAGAACAGAGGAGGAAATTAAGGAACTTGAAGAACAAGGCAGAATGATGATTTATGTTCCTCGAGGAATAGCAACTCAGGATACCAGACATCTTCTAGGTAGAATATTTCCTAAGATGCAAGGCAATAGTGTTAAAGAACAGAATCCTGTAGCAAATGAAGGTATAGAAAGCGGTTGGTTTGATATTGAATCATCGCTTAATTCTCCAAATCTTAAAACAACAGAAGAAGATCTTAGAGAACTCTTTAAATCCCAAGGAAAACAAGGTCAAACTCTAAATCAGTACATTATTGGTTCTCAATTCTTAAAACTCACAACTGGACATTATTTTGACGAAGATACTTACTCAAGATTGCTCGGTTCCCGTTGCGGGGGCCGCGTTGTTCACGCCTCCTTCAATCGCGATGGCCGCTTGGGTGTCAACTGGGTTCTGGGTCCTTCGGGTCGTGATGACCGCTGGGGTGGCCGGTCTTCGGGAGTGAAAAAATCTTAATCCTTTAAAACTTTATTCTTTTTTATTTTTCTTCTTTATTCTTTTATTTTTTTAAGATATAATCTTCTTGAGAGTAGGTAATGATCTTCCGGCTACGACTTGAAGACCCGAAATCCTTGGTTTTCAAGATAAATGCGAGAGTCTTTCTATCTACGGATCGGAAGAGAGTGCATGGAAAAGCAAGACACTCCTTGTTTTGAGCCAGAGGAGGAAGTCAAAGATTTATACTTTGATTGTGTACCCGAATAAAGTTCAGCAGTAAGAGAAATCAAACTGTGGTGATTAAGATGGCTTAAAACAAATTTTAGGCTCGGTTCCCGAAACGAGGGCAACGTTGTTAACGCCAACTTCAATCGCGATGGCAACTTGAATGTCAACTGGAATCTGAATCCTTCGGATCGTAATGACAACTGGGGTGGCCGGTCTTCGATAGTTTCTTGCAGAAAAATTAGAAGGCACCTTATTAAAAGGTGCCTTCTTTACTTACAGACTTTTTCCATCCGCCCAACATGCGCCCGATCTCTTGTAAATCTTGTTCCAACAGAATATATTTTTTATTGTCGAGAGCTTTTGTATCTTTAGCAAGTCGTATTAGAATTTTGAGAAAATTAACATTAGTAATTGCTTTCTCAATTGCTGGTAATTTTTGTTCACCCGAAATATAAGCGGCGGATATAATATTTTTAAAGATTTCTAAGGTTGTTTTATCTAATTTTTGTCCTATGGTATATCGTTTAATCTTGGGGAATGAAAGGATATAAACACTTAAGTTTTTATAAAACTCATAAAGTTTCGCAAATATGGGTATATCAAAAATACTATCGGTGTGTGTGTGTGCGCGCGCGTGTGTGTGTGTGTGATCAGATTTAGATGAGGAGTTTTTATATGACATACGATAATCTTATTTCAATAGAAAATCTTTTTCAAGCATGGGATGAGTTTAAAAAAGGAAAACTTAAAAAGAAGGATGTTATGGAGTTTTATAGAAACTTAGAGGATAATCTTTTCGAACTTCACAAAAAACTAAAAAACAAAACATACAGACACGGTTCCTATCAAGATTTCTATGTGAATGATCCTAAACGACGTCATATCCATAAGGCAAGTGTCTCAGATAGAATAGTTCACCACCTTTTATATAAGTATTTCTACAATATTTTTGATAAGACATTTATCTTTGATTCTTACTCTTGCCGATTAAATAAAGGAACACATAAGGCTGTTGCAAGACTTGAAAAATTCACTAGGATTGTTAGCAAAAATTATTCAGGGCAGTGTTGGGCTTTGAAATCGATATTAAAAAATTCTTTGCAAGCGTAGATCATAAGATACTTTTAGAATTAATAGAAAAAAGAATACGAGATAAAGATACTCTCTGGTTATTAAGAGAAGTCATACAAAGTTTTAAATCAGAAATTGATCAAAATAGGGGAATTCCGCTGGGAAACTTAACTAGCCAAATCTTTGCAAATATCTACTTAAACGAACTTGATAAGTTTATAAAACATAAACTCAAAATTAGATATTATCTAAGATATGCAGATGATTTTCTGTTTTTGTCAAGCGACAAAGAGTTTTTGCGCAGACATATTGATAAATTAAGATCATTTTTAAATAATAATCTCAAGTTAGAACTCCACCCTGATAAGATTTCCCTTCGTAGATTGGAATGGGGAGTTGATTTTTTAGGCTATATAGTGCTACCTCATTATATTTTACCGAGAACAAAAACAGAGAGAAGAATGGTGAGAAAGATTAAAGAAAAAATTAACTCTTATTCTTTTAACCAGTCTCTCGCATCGTATTTAGGATACTTAATTCATTCAAACAGTTACAATTTTGCCAATAATTTAAAAAATGAAATTTGGTTGCTGCTTGCTAAATAAGATTAAAAATAGACAAGATTTGCCAAATCGCGGAAAATGTGCTTTACTATGGATAGGAGGTGAAGTTAGTTTAGTGGAAGAAGAACAAAAATCAGAATCGGAAAAACAACCCCTAATGAATACCTTCGGAGATAAAGAAGGTTCTTTTTTAACTCCGAAATTATTAGTCGCTTTATTATTAATTGCTATTTTAGGTGTTGGAAGCGGTTATCTCTTTTCTAAAAAAGGGAGTGTTTCGGGAATTAATTTAAAAGGAACCGGAACCTCTTCAAGCATCTCAAAGGGGACAATTGTAGGATCAGATGATACTAAAACCTTCAGGGACATAGCAGAAGGAGTTTTAAAAACTGGAGGAATTGACGGAGAAGGACAATTTCATCTTCAAAGGCCTGGAGGAGAAAGCCAAAACGTTTATCTTACATCTTCTATTGTGGACTTATCTCAATACATAGACAAAAAAGTTAAGGTTTGGGGAGAAACACAGAAGGCAAAACGCGCAGGCTGGCTTATGGATGTTGGCAGATTAGAAGTTTTATAATCTGCCGACATATCTTCGGATTTATGATCAAATTAGATAAGGTTTCTAAAAAATTCGGTACCGGAGCTTTTGGACTTGTCGATATAAACTTGTCGGTTGATAAAAAGGAATTCGTTTTTTTGGTTGGTCCAACGGGCTCAGGAAAAACAACAATCTTCAGACTCTTAATAAGAGAAATTCTTCCAAGTGAGGGAACAGTCATAGTTAATGATTGGGATTTAACTAAACTTCCAAAACACCAGATTCCTCATTTGCGAAAAAAAATAGGCGTGGTCTTTCAGGATTTAAAACTTTTATTTGATAGAACTGTTTTTGAAAATGTATTATTGCCTTTGGAGGTTACGGGAGTAAAGATGGAAAAAGCAAAACAAATAGTTGAAGAGGTCTTAACTCAAGTTGGGATAATAGAACATAAAGATAAATTTCCTATTCAGCTCTCAGGCGGCGAGCTTCAAAGAACTGCTATTGCAAGAGCTCTTGCCCTTTCTCCGGAGATACTCTTAGCGGATGAGCCGACGGGAAATTTGGATTCTGCAACATCTTGGGAAATTGTAAAGCTCTTGTCGGACATAAACGAGAAAGGCACCACCGTAATAATGGCAACTCACAATGTCGATATCGTAAAAAACCTTTCAAAAAGAGTAGTTGGGCTTGAAAAAGGTAAGTTAGTAAGAGATGATAAAAAGAAAGAAAACCCTCCTTCGCACAAGGCTTCCGACGTCGCCAAAGCTATAACGGACAAGTCGGAAGGGCAAAGAAAGAAAGAGGATAAAGTATGAAGTTTATAAAATCAAGTCTCCGCAATATCCGACGCTCTCCATACCAGGCGCTTGCTGCTGTTTTGATAATGATGCTCACTTTTCTGACTATATCCTTTTTTACATTTCTTCTTGCAGGTTCATCGCGGGTCATTAATTTTTTTGAATCAAAGCCCCAAGCCACAGCTTTTTTCAAAAACGAAGCTAAACAGAGTGATATAAATACACTGGAAAGTCAGATTAAAAACACAGGAAAAGTTTCTTCTGTTAGATTTGTTTCAAAAAAAGAGGCTCTTAAAATTTATAAGCAGCAGAATAAAGATGATCCTCTTCTCTTGGATTTAGTAACGGCAGATATATTGCCAGCCTCTCTGGAAGTTTCTGCTTTTAGAATAAGTGATCTTTCTGGAATATCGGAAACGCTTAAGGGATCATCAATTGTTCAGGAAGTGATTTTTCAAAAAGACATTGTGTCGACTCTTGTTTCTTGGACCGCCGCCGTAAGAAGGATTGGAATCAGTTTAGTAATTGTTCTTTCTCTAGTTTCGACATTTATAATGATAACAATAATAGGAATAAGAATTTCTCAACGAAAAGAAGATATAGAGATAATGCGTCTTATAGGCGCTTCTAATTGGTATATAAGATGGCCGTTTCTTTTTGAAGGAATGTTTTATGCAGTCATTGGAGCAGTAATCGGCTGGACGATAGCCTCTCTTGCGCTTTGGTACTCAACGCCGTTTTTATCGTCCTTTCTTAAGGGAATCCCAATTCTGCCTGTTTCTCCTATCTTTCTTTTTGAGGTATTATTAGCAGAGTTGATTTTGGCCGTAATATTAGGTTTTCTTTCGAGCTTTTTGGCTGTTCTTAGATATCTTAAATAATATGGCTTATGGTAATAGGAAAGAGAAATCTCTTAGTTCTCGTATTTTTACTTTCGGTTGTTGTTCTTTTTTTTCAATTTAGAGAAATTGCAACTTCCCAAACTGCAACCCCAACACCAACCCCTACACCCTCACAAGATAATTCGCAAGCTGTAAGGGATTTGCAAAATCAAATCAACGATTTGCAAAATAAAGTTTCTGAACTTGCGAAGCAGGGAAAAACTCTCTCATCGCAAATTGCAGTAATGGACAGCCAAATAAAATTGACTCAGCTTAGAATAAATTCAACCAAACAACAAATAACAGATATTACCCTTGATATAGATACTACAAATAAGAAAATTTCAACTCTTCAGAACTCTTTGGTAAAATTAACAGGAGTTCTCATAAATAGAATTGTTGCAACATACGAAGTAGGTACTGTTCAGCCATTTCATATACTTTTATCCTCAAACAATGTTTCTAATTTTTTCTCAAGGCTTAATTACTTAAAGATAGCTCAGGAGCACGACAAAAGACTTATTTATGACACAACTCAGGCAAAAAATGACTATTCTAATCAGAAAGAAATTTTTGAGGATAAAAAGAAAAAAGTAGAAGCTTTGAAAGCGAAACTTGAGGCTTATACCACAGAGCTTGATCAGGAAAAGAAAAATAAACAGGCATTACTCACTGTCACCCAAAATAGCGAATCTATCTATCAGCAAAGATTACAGGCGGCGTTGGCAGAACAAAGAGCAATCCAGCAAATTGGTGCCGGCGGAGGAAATGTCGTCAGCGTAGGACAAGCGAAGGAGGGAGATGTAATAGCATATATTATTAGTGGCAGATCCTCTTGTTCTTCTGGTACTCATCTTCATTTTGAGGTTCGAAAGGACGGAGGATTACAAGATCCGAGTCAATTTCTTTCGAGCAAAAGTGTAACTTTTGAAAATTCTCCCGATGGTTCATTTTCTTTTGGAGGATCATGGAGTTGGCCAATCTCAGACCCTGTTTATATAGAACAGGGTTATGGAATGACATATTGGGCAAGGATTGGATGGTACGGCGGAGGACCGCATACCGGAATTGATATATTTTCAAGTTCTTCCCTGGCAGTTAGAGCGGTAAAAGACGGAGAATTGTTCCAAGGAAGTATTGGCTGCGGAGGAGGAAACCTTTCTTTTGCAAGAGTCGACCAAAGTGATGGAATACAAACTTTTTATTTACATACGTATCCTAAATGAAAGCTCTTCTTATCTGTCTCTACTTTTTTTTATATTTTTTTATTTTTATATCAAAGAGCTTCGCAGATGGTTCTCTAGCAATTAATGAGTTTTTGGCCCATCCATCAAGTGGTGCAGATTGGGTAGAGCTATATAACAAAACTAGTGAAAATATAACAATCGATAATTGGAAAATAGTAGATACTACATCAACGATTATAACACTCTCTGGTTCAATTGATGGAAACGGTTTTAGGACATTCGATGTTTCAAACAGGTTAAACAACAGTGGGGATACTGTAATTTTAAAAAATCAATCGGATGAAATAGTGGACAGCTATTCATACACTAGCGATCCCGGTCTTGGCACATCAATGGGTCGTCAACCTGATGGTGAAAATTTTTGGGTTAATTTCTCTTCACCAACTAAGGGTTCAACAAATAATACCTCAATCCCAATTCCAACCTCAACCACCGCACCGACTGCTACGCCCAAACCATCACCAAGCCCGACTCCTGTTCCTACATCTAAACCAACTTCTACGAAATCTCCAACAAAAATACCTGCAACACCCGCACCCCCGCAAAAGATTTCTTCTTCAATTCCTTCTGCGAGGCAAGTTTTAAGCACAGCAATAAGTCCCAAAATCAACATCCCAACTTCGGTTCTTGGGCAAAGTACAAAAAGTGCAACCGCAACACCATCTGCTACTCCTATGGAATCAAATAAGGAAGTAAAGACATTAGGAAGTAATCAAAATAATATTTTCAAGATTCTTATAGGAATAGGAGGCTTCTTTATCATCACATGTACTATACTCCTCTTTCGGTATTATAAGAATAAAAAGATCAATAATGAGTAAAACAAAACAGAACATTTTCATTACAAATAATTTTGGAGAAACTCAAAACCTAGGTGAGAATTTTGCAAGGATACTCCTTGCACAAGCTGTACAAGGAGTATCCTTGTCGAGAGACAATGTTGTTGCGCTTTATGGAAATTTGGGCAGCGGAAAAACAACTTTTGTTCAGGGTTTGGCAAGAGGATTTGGTATTAGAAAAAGAATAATATCACCAACTTTTGTGTTTGTTCGTCAATATAAAGTTTCACCTCCGAGGTGTAACACTTTTTACCATGTCGATCTCTATCGAATTGAAAATCAACGAGAAATTGAAGGAATGGGATTGAGAGAGATTATCAATGACGGAAAAAACACCATTGTGATTGAATGGGCGGAAAAGATGCAAAATCTGCTGCCAAAAAAAAGATGGGATGTAGAATTCAAGGATCTGGGAGGCAGTAAAAGAAAAATAACAATCAATCAAAAATTATGAAGAGCGATATAGATCAAGCGGTAAGAGTTTTAAATAAAGGAGGAATAGTAATTTTCCCGACAGATACTGCCTTTGGAATGGGGTGCAGAATGGATAATGAGAAAGCTATTCGAAGACTTTTTACAATAAGAAAGAGACCTAAAGATAAACCTGTTCCTGTGCTTGTGTCATCGTTTAAGATGGTAGAGGAATACTTAGAGCCAACAGGCTCGGATGTTCGAAGTATCATGGAAAAACATTGGCCTGGAGGACTTACTCTAATACTGTGCTGTAATAGAGTGAGAGTACCAAGTTTGGTTCGGGCAGGTAAAGGAACAATTGGGGTACGAATTCCAAATCATAAAACAGCTTTAAAACTCATAAAGGGTGTTGGCGTTCCAATTCTTGGACCTTCTGCAAATTTTCATGGGGAAAAAACGCCTTATTCTTTAGAAGATTTAAATCCTGACCTGGTAAAATTAGTCGACTTTGCTATCTCAGGTAAAACAAATAATATAGGCAGTCCGTCAACGGTGGTTGATTGTTCAGTCAAGCCTTGGACAATAATAAGGAAAGGAGCAGTAAAATTAGATTTAAGAATTAAGAATTATGAATTATGAATTATGAATATATTAGTTATTGATACTTTAGATTCTAAGAATATCAGAGTTGGAATTAAAATCAACGGTAAATCAAAATATATTAGCTTCAAAGCTAAAGTTCTAAAAGCTCAGGCAGTACTGCCTCTTATAGATAAAGTTCTTAAAGTAAATAATCTCAAATTGAAAGATATCAATGAAATAAGAATAAATACCGGACCCGGTTCTTTTACCGGACTTCGAGTTGGTATCTCAATTGCCAACACCCTGGGGTTTTTTCTAAAAATTCCTATAAATGGGAAAAAAGTCGGCGAGTTGGTTGAACCCAAATATAAATGATATACTAATGTAGATGAAAGAGTTTTTACATCATTTTTTTATACCGCGAGAGTCCAACAATTACAAAGCAAAGCTACTGCATCATACAACATTACTGCTGTTTATAGCATTTTTTATCATAGGGGGTTTATTGCTGAATTTAACAAAAACCAAATACCCCTCTGTGCTTG
>MFNM01000009.1 GCA_001782085.1 Candidatus Levybacteria bacterium RIFCSPHIGHO2_01_FULL_37_33 | reverse complement strand
CATTAAGAGTAACGAAAGCGATGCTCTTTTTTTGCAATACTTACAAATTTATAAAAGTGCTATTGGTATCGAGAGTCCTCTTTTTACAAGAGATTTAAATTGCTCTCCTCCCTGTTTTACCAGTAATTCCTGTTTGTAGTCGGAGATTGTTTTTCTTTCTGCTTTTTTACTTTTAAAAAAAGAGAATTTCATAGTCAAAAACATTTTATCACACCTTGTCAAGTATGTCAATCCTATAGCCTAAAAGTGTAACAAAAATCTGTAGTCTCATAGTAAAAATACGGAAGTTTAGGTTGTCATCGCAAGATAATTTTCACTGAACGGAAAAATGTGGATAACCTGTTGATTTTACAATTAACACTTGACAATTGACATTTAACTAATTACTAATGGCTAGTTTCTAGTGGCTATCTAGGCTGTTTTGATGAAAGGGGCAAAAAATGAACGAAAGGGGGAGTTATAATTATATAAAGCTTTTGATTTAATCCAAAGCTTGATAAATGATGCCGGATTTTTCCTCAAATCACTAAAATATTCATTCGGATGGTTTCTGTGGTAATGGAGATATTCATCAAGGTTTGAAACCTTTCCGTAGGGGAGCAGCTTCAGAAAAACATCACTATAAATAAAAGTTTTTGACTTGGTATTGAATTTAAGCACGTCTTTTGGCAAAAGATTTCTATTTATCATGATTGTTTCAAATTGCATGGATACACCGTGAAGCGGAGATTGGTATATATCCTGGTTATGTTTTGGGAAATTACTTTTGCCTATTCTTTTATTTTTTCCTTCGATAAATACGCATTGTGCGCCTACTGCTACTACATCGCTATTTTGCATAAGAAAATTCAATTGTTTTTTTATTCTATCCTTAAGACTTACGTCCTCTGCGTCCATAAAAGCGATAAAACTTCCTTTTGTTTTTCTAATAAGTCTGTTTAGGGTAATTGAAGCGCCATAACGTTTGATATTGTGCATTGCGCGGATACGTTTATCTTTTTTGGCAAAGGAGCGTAGGATTTTGTATGAATTATCATACGAATCATCGTCAATAGCTATAATTTCAATATTTTTATAACTTTGTTTAATCAGGCTTGATAGACAGTCCGAAAGAAACTCTTCTGAGTTATGAACGGGCAAAATAATAGAAACTAATGGTTTATTTTTTGTCATGGATTTAAGTGCTTGGGGCAATTTAGTGATTCATGAGGGCAGTTTGTCCCGCATCTGGCGGGGAATTTTTAGATATTCTAAGTTTACCAAAATTAATATTTTGTGTCAACCTTAAAAGAAGAAAAACCAGAGCCCCAGTCGTTAAAGAGAGGCCAAAATACTCTAGATACTGGGGGAGATATAGGATAACAATTGACGATTGACCATTTACCATTGATGATTGACCGATTTGCCAGCCATTTGCCCAGTTATTGACTAAAACATGGTTTTTAATTTCTTTACCAAAAATAAATGGTAAGGTAAGTTTTATAAAATTAGACTTTCCATTTATTTGATAAGCTTTCCATCCTTTATCATAGGCTTGTGATAGTACAAGCGCAGAACCTTGCTTTGGGGTTTCAGCAGTATAAAGAGAGGGTACGATTTTGTTAAATTCAATAGGAGTTTCGGATGTATTTTTGGCTATCGACTCAGGAGATATATCCTGAAGAATTCTTATATTTCTGATTGTGTTTTCCGGAAAAGGATACAAAGCTACTCTAGTGATGTTTGCCTCTGCCTTTTCAACCCCAACCGACTTTACTACAAAGTGAAAACCATATCCTTGAAATACTTCCTCAGTTTTCGGAATCACAATAACATTTTCCTTATTATCCTTAGAGAGTTTTGTTTCGACTTCAGGTCTATTCTGAAAGGTATTGTCTATGTAGAAATTTACAGGGAGCCCCGACTTATATTTACTTTCTGCAAATAAAATATACGATGCTTGATGAAATAGATTGTCTCTGTAGAAAGATAATTCTGCTGATGAATTTCCCTGAGCTTCAAGAACAGCGTTACTTTTAGCTCTTTTTGCATTCGCAATTACTTTATCCGGATATAAATCAAATCCACCAACATTTCTTTTAAGATCGTAGTTTTGCGAAAGCATATTATCAAACCCAAAAGGCCCTTTTATTTTATTTACTACAATTTTTACTTTACCAATTTTTTCTTCTTTGATGGGTATCAAAAAGGGTGAGACGATGATGTTTCTGGTATCTATCAGAATTGATTCTCCGCGTGTCCCATCTCCGAATCTTATGTTGTTAGGATAGTTGTTCAGAATATAGGACCTAACGACTCCATTCTCAAATGGAACTGAATAATCTATATCACCAAATGTAACGTGGGACACTTTTTCAAAGCTAGTTGTAATTTCAAATGGTTTTTCTTTAACTTCCATTTTTTTACCGTTTAAATAAATAGCAGGGTACAGGACAGAAATGCTGACTTTTCCTCCTGAGGTTCTTAGTTCTACGGGAATAAGAAATTCGTTAGAGAATAACGATGGGATTTCTAAAACAGCATTTTTCCCGGAAAAAGATGGAAAAGTTTTTTTAGGAGTAATGGCTATTGTTTCTTTATCTTCTTTGACTTCAAACTCTAAGTCTTCCTGAAGCTTCCCCGTAAAAAAAGATGGCATCAGATATGAAACACTAGCAGTTTCCTCGTCAAGAACGTAGTTGCCTAAATTTTCATAAATAAGGTCGTCCTTTTGATGATTTGAAGAAGGGGAGATACGGGTTGGATTATTTATCGCAAAAACAGGTGTAGTGTTATTTTTAAGCTCGTAAGCAATAAGCTTCCCAAATATATTCTTTTTTGAGATCACATCGGCCTCTTCAATAAATCTTTGAAGACTGTCGTAATTTATGGGAGAGCGGGTTATGGAGTTAAGAATAGTGGTGTCAACTAGTATATATTTTATGTTGTATTTTGCGGTTACATCTCCCAAAAGATTATTATTTTGCGTGTTAACAGCGTTTGAAATTTCATTGAAAAATTGCTCATTATAGAGGCTCCAAGGATCAAACGCGCGTTCCGTTATAGGTTGAGGCACTGCATACCAAAAAAAACCTGATCCTCTGTTTCCCCAATTTCTGTATTGCCAGTTCCACATTGTATTCACTGGAAAAACTGCGATTCTACCGTTGTCATTTTTAGAAGAGAAATAGGAAAAAGCCTGATTATAGTACGAGGGGATTTTAATTCTTAAAAGAGGGGAGATAAAGTTTCCCTGGAAAACAGGAAAAGCAAGGTAAAAAATCACAAGATAGGCCGCACCCGCTAAAAACATGCCCGATCCTTTTATCTTTACCCATTTTGCAATAAGTAATAGCCCATAAGTTAAGAAGAGCGAAAAGCAGAGGGCAAAAAGTATGATAAATTTGGTAAAAGGAAATCTTAATGCCTCTCCAAGAATGGGGATAGCCCCTCTTAGAAGTCCATTTATTTGTTCAAGAATGATAGTATTATTTACAAGAAAAATAAACGCTACAAGCATAGAAAGCGCATAGGGTAATAAGGTGAGCTGGCTTTTTACAAATGCTCTTACAAAACCAATAAGTGTGACGATCAGCAAAATAAAAAAAAGAAGTTGATAAGGGAGAGAATTATAATGTTTATACCACTGATTCATAAATATTATATCTTTATTTTGGAATTGATCATATTCAACACTATTTAACATAAACCCCTTAAGCGTTAATACGCTTTTGAGATCCCCATGAGCCTTATTGCGGTAGAAAATCTCCTCAGATGAAAATTGATTTATTCTGGTATTTCTTATTTCTGATTGGGTTTTTATGGCACTGTAGGAATAGGGAAGAAGCCAGAATGCATTTGCCAAAATCGAGATTAACATTACCGTAAGTCCAACCTTAACCTGACCGGTTTTGATAACATGGAAAAGGCAAAGCATTCCCAGAAGAATAAGAAATACCAAAAATACCGTGGGGACAAATCCTTGAGGACTTGTCAAAAGAGAAGCAAGAAAAAGTATCAAATAATTCCTGGGAGTTGGTTTTTTTAGAGCTTTTGTTATAAATAACGCAAGCCATGGAAGTGCCGCAAAGTGAACAGCAAAAACCTCAAGGGGAGCAAAGTACATTTGGATTACTCCAAGATTGAACATATAAAATAAACTTCCTGCAAGACACAAAGCCTTGTTGCCAATTTTATTTGTTTCACCTTTGAAAAGGTAGCAAGCCAATACAAAGAATCCTATTCCTCCGAGAAGATGAGTAAGCATGATAAATACATATCGTAAGAGTTCCTGAGGAAGAACGAGAGAGAGTAGGAAAATATAAATAGTATGAAATAGATTTGCGGTTTGAGCCATGCCATCGAGAACTCCAAGTCCTCTGTAGTCCTGCCATACTCCAAAGAGTGAGCGCTGAAGATTCAGCCAGATATTGAACTCAGGCATCACATTGTCCCATCCGATTAAAAATGTGTGAGGGGTGTGGTTGGTAAAAAAAAGAAAAACTTCAAGCAAGATCAGAAGAATTACATAGATCATAATTAAATTATACAGAAAAGGAAATAAGTCTCTGTAAAGGAACCATCAAATCTTTAAATTTTATTATCCCTTTTGAGATTAGATATAAATCTTTTGTAATTCGCTCAGGAAGGAGAAATAGCAATATTGACTGGACAAGACTAGTAAATACGTCTTTTAGAGACGGTTTATAGTTATAGCGCAAAAACATTTTAAGTCTTATCTTTAAAGTATTCATAAATTTATCTTTTATATTTATGAATGTATCATTTCCGCTGTGGATTCTGTAATAGATCAGCTTTTCTTCAAGGTTTGCGAATTTAAAACCGGTGCAAATAAGCTTGAAAAAAGTGTGGTAGTCGTTGTTGGCGCTATAGGAAATTTGATAAAAGAATTTTTTCTTGTCAATAAGACGTCTGAACATAGATGTTGGATGAATAACAGGATGAAATCTCGCATAAGATTTATAAATATCTTTATGGTTCTGAGGTTCAAGTTTTTCTCCGATTATAATATTTTTGGCATTAATGACATGAGCGCTTGAGCCAACCAGAAAGATATCGGGATTTTCTTCCAAAAATTTAACCTGTTTTTCAAGTCTATCAATTACCGCAATATCGTCGGCATCCATACGGGCTATGTATTTCCCCTTGGCTCTTTTAATTGCAAGATTGGCACAAGAATCGCCGCCTCTATTTAAATTCTTTTTTAGCCTAATTGTCTTTATTTTTGTGGGATGCTTTTTTTTGTAGCTTTTAATTACATTCCATGATCCGTCAGTTGAGCAATCGTCAACGATAATAAATTCAAAGTTCTTGTAAGTTTGATGAAGAATGCTTTCGATTGCCTCTGTAAGAAATTCTCCGGCATTGAAAACAGGCATGACAACAGAAACCAGGGGTTTGGCATCTTTTTTAATTTTTAATTTTAAATTGTTAGTTTTCATTTTTTAAAATCCCCCTCAAGCCACAAATCTTTGTGGACTGGGGGGGACGGTATGCAGAAACCCTGCGAAGGGGATCTACATGATCAGTCTTGAAAATCAGCGCAAATGCTGAAAACAAAACAGAATCAGATCCCTGCAGAGTGCGCTTTTTGGCGCTTGGGTCCTTTCGGAATGCTAACTTTTATCAGCGAATTTCCGAAAGGCAACCCCGGGGTTCACTAGCAATTGCTAGATTTTACCCCAAACGGGACGGTTTACGATCTTTCGGATCGAAAACATCTTGTCACTTCTTAAGCAACAAGCATCAGCGTCCCAACTGATTGAGAAACCCCCGAAGGGGAGCTGATAACGGAGCTACCCGTCCTCTCATCGTAAGAAGCCTCTTTCGAGCTTATTGCAAAGTTGCCTTTGCTATTAAATTGTCTCAAATGAGACGGTGAAGGGGGTTTGACACCGCCTCGGAATCAGCCCAGAACGAGGGCATGTCTAGGTAGACGTCTTGAAAGGAGGGAAAGACTCTACTATGCCCTCAGGCATTGTCGACTACCGAACTAGGCCGCGGCCGCGAAGCTCGTCGAGCGTGGTCGGCGGGTTAGGGTTCGCATTGAACCCGTCTTGAGCTGCCTGTTGACAGTTTGCCGGCCATGCCGTTGAGTCGCCTCCTCCGAGGAGGGACACTTGGTCGCTTGGGCTCAGCATGAGCTTACGAAGCGTCTGGTCCTGACCAGGTTCGTTCGTCCAGAAGTTCAGGACTCGGAATTCGCCTTGAGGCGTCCATGCCTGACCTAGGACTGGGTTATGCTTGTCGGTAGCTCCGTCGCAGTTCTGTTGAACTGATGCGGGGGTTGCCGGTGCGGGCGCAGGGGCTGCTACGACGTAAGACGTGCCGCCGTTGTTCGGTGAGACCGACGTAGTCGCTGAGCTGTTACACGCAGGCGGCTGAGTTCCCTGTGAGGGGATGAAAAGCCCTGTGCATGTCCAGTCAACGAATCCGCGGTTATCCGCATGACCTAGTAGGCGCCGCTGGGTGCTGGCGTCCGCGTCTGCTCTCATCTGCTGGTCGGTGCATCCCTGGAATTCCCAGACGTGCCCCTTTAGCGGTTGAGCAAGGTTGAATCTGCCGCCGTCTGCCGCGCTTGCGGGAAGGAAGGTTTCCTTCTCGCCGGGTGTTCCGTCACTCCAATACTGGACGCGGATGTGGCTTCCCGATGTCGAGATCTCCTGTAGGAGTTCGAGCGGGTAGTCGTTGATCACCTTGCAGATGCCGACGATCTGGTCGTTGTCGGACGTGTCCGCCTGACCTGCTGTGGGTTTGCCGGCGCTGTTGTCGTCGTCGCTGTCGAAGACGCCAACTATCGCTAGGATGGGAAGGATGATCATCGCGGCGGCGATTAAACAACCGAGTCCGACCAAGAAGACGATAGTAGCCCTCCGTTTCAGAAATCCCTTATTCGGTTTTCCGTTGGTCTCAGTCATGTCTTTACCTCCATGACTTTCTCTTCACAGCTTTTGGCCATGAAGGCTGGGCTGGGTTGTTGGTGTTCAGCGCCGTCGGTAGGCTACCGTCAGCCATGTCCCCATTGCGCCAGCTAGGATGATCCCCGCGAGTAGGACAGGCCATTCGGTCTTTCCCTGGTTTCCGGGTGGTCCCCCTGTAGGAGGGAAGCTTCCCGGACTCGGTATAACCGTAGGCGTTCCGCTTGCCGCCGGTGTTGGCGATGGCGTGACTTCCGGTGTCGGACTCGGACTCGGCGGGAAAGACTCTATTGGCGTCGGAGTCGGACTAGGCGTTCCTGAAGGGAACGGAGTCATACTCCACGGCGGAATGAGAGTCGGTGTCGGCGTCGGACTCGCTGTAGGCGTGACCGTTGGTGTAGCCGTTGGCGTTGGACTCGGTGTCGGAGTTGGACTTGACGTCACAATCGGTGTGGGCGTCAGGGTCGGACTAGGACTCGGCGATGGTGTCGGACTCGGGCTGGGTGTAAACCCGCCTTCGTCGCATCCTGATATTGTCAGGACAGAATTCCCGTTTCCGAGACCGCCCGTATAGGCGACACTCGCAGTTCCGCCGGTCATGTCCTGGTAAGCGATTGTGAGATGCCACGATCCTTGACCCATTTGGGTCATGGCGCCGTAATCGGTGCCGTTGACCGTAAGATCGGCAGCCGTTACCGAGTCGTTGCCCCCTGTCGTGAAAATCCACAACATCGTTGTGGAAGACGACGAGCAAGTGGGATTTGGCCAGCCGTTGCCGGTCCAGTTGACCACGCCGTCTGCTCGCGCCTGACTGTTCGTCAGAACAGTCATTACGAGTATGACGATCATCGACACAAAGCCGATGAAGAGCAATTTAATCACTTTCGTCCTCCTTAGGACTCTTCACAGCTTTTGACTGCAAAGGCTAGACTTACCGATAGTGGCTTAAAGCTCTCGCCTCCTTAGGTCGGATCAGAGATCGTGAACGATCTCGCATGTTGTTGTCGCGGACGTGCCTGCGTCTGCGCTTGCCGAAGTTGGACGCCTTATTCGGTTGTTTTGGCTTCACTTTCCCGTTCACATCCGATATTTCTCCTTTCAGAGGTCTCTTCGCTTTTGTCGCGTTAGACGCGATTGCCGCGAAGGCTAGTGATAGACGAAGTAGGCGAATGCCAATCCTAGGGCGCACATGGCTATGAAACCAAGCAGTCCTAAGATTTCTGGGTTTTCCGCCATGTACTCGCTTACAGCTAGGTACCACTTTGTAAACATTGAACCCCCTTTATAGGTTAAAATTGGGTTGTTATCCTCCAGACTTTACTCTTCGGCCTTAGTTCGTTTGAACTGCGGCTCAGGGAGCAGTCTTTGGAGGATTGCGTCACGCATAAATGCGTAACTTAATCTGCATACCTTGTTAATGTGCGTCTCAAAAAGAGAACTGTCCTTTCGGAGCAAATCTCCTTAAGAGCGTACTGTTTCAGCACAAAATACCCGCAATTTGGGTAAAGTGAGAAAAAGTCTCGCGATTGTATCAAATATTATAGGCTTTGTCAACTCAATTGAACATAAGTCCCATTTAATTTTCCTATAGGATTTAAGAGGAATTTTGACCAGTGCCAGTTGTAAAAAATTTTTAAAAGATTTAAGATTGAAGAGAAGCTAAATTATTAAATTAATTATGCAGAATCAATTTGATCGCGTCTTGCTTGAGATAAAGACTTCAAGGACCGGAGAAGAAACACCAGAGGCGATGGTGCAGTTTCTTTCAAGTCTTATTGGACTTAAGAAGCGTTATTTAAATCTTATTTCATTTGCGATTCCGATCACGCTTGAAATTGGCGTAATCGATCAGACAATTCATTTCTATATTTCAGCGCCTGCTACTCTGGCAACTTTTATAGAATCCCAACTGGTTTCCCAATACCCAAAGGCCCTGATCACCAAAGTCAAAGATCCTCTTCCTGATGTTTTATCTGATTCATCCTTACTTGCCCTGGCGCAAATGAAACTTGTTTCAAGCCATATTTATCCGATCAAAACCTATAAAGATTTCAAAGACGTGGATCCGATGTCATCACTTCTGGCTGTTCTTTCAAAGGCACAGAAAGAAGATAAGGCTTGGATTCAAATTGTTTTGGTGCCGGTTGGGAATTCCTGGCAGACAAAAGGAGAAAGAATTGCAACTGTCAAGAATAAAGACTCAGCCGGAGTAACCCACACCAATCCATATTCGAAGGTAATTATGGAAAAAATTAGTCTCAACGGATTTAAAACTGCCATAAGACTTGTGGTTTCCTCACATTCAAAAGAAAGAAGACTTCAGCTTCTCTATGAGATGGCCAATAGTTTTTCCTCTTTCAATAATCCTTCCGGAAACAGCCTTGGCTATAGGCGCGTTCTTCTTTGGCAGAAAAGCAGGTTGATCAATGGATTTATTAAGAGAAATAAGAGATTTATTCCGGGAGGACAGATCTTAAATGTGGGAGAAATTTCTACCTTTTTCCATTTTCCAACCCAGAAATTTACCACCTTGCATAATATTTCCTGGCACAAGACCATACTCTCTGAACCTCCGGAAAATCTGCCGGTTGTAGAATATTTGACTCCTGAGGAAAAAGATGAGACTAATTTTTTCGCCGCAACAGAATTCAAAAATAAAGTAACAAACTTTGGCATAAAGACAACGGATCGCAGAAAACACTTTTATTTAATCGGAAAAACCGGAACCGGAAAATCAACTCTTATTGCTAATATGGCTATAAATGATATTCGCAACAAAAAGGGGCTTTGTATTATAGATCCGCACGGGGACCTTAGCGAGATAATTCTAAATTACATTCCATCATTTCGAGTCAACGATGTTGTCTATCTTGATCCCGCCGATGCCGCTCATCCTTTTTCTCTAAATCCTCTCACGGTTGATAATCCCGAGCAGAAAGAACTTGTCGTATCAGGGATAGTCGCCATCTTCCATAAATTATACGGCCACACGTGGGGACCAAGGCTTGAGTATATCTTAAGAAACGCATTGCTTTCCGTGATAAGCCTGCCTGATGCGACTCTTCTGATGGTACAGGATATTTTGACAGATGATGCGTTTCGAAGAAGAGTCGTGGGGCAAATGACAGATAGAGTGCTTAGAAACTACTGGGTGAATGAGTTTGACAATATGCACCCGCGTATCAAGAGTGAATCAATCTCTCCAATTCTAAATAAGGTTGGGCAGTTTACATCCTCACACCTGATGCGAAATATTATCAAACATCCTAAGTCAACCGTAAATCTTGAGAAGATAATGAACGAGGGGAAAATTGTGATTATGAATTTATCGCAAGGAAGAATAGGGGAGGATAATGCGGCGCTTTTGGGCGCTATGACAATTACCAAAATTCAGCTTGCGGCGATGAATAGAGTTTCCATACCAGAACAGGAGAGGCGCGATTTTTACCTTTATGTAGATGAGTTCCAAAACTTTGCCACGACAAGTTTTATCAAAATATTGTCCGAAGCAAGAAAATACCGTCTTAACTTGATTCTGGCCAATCAGTATATTTCCCAGGTTCCTGAGGACGTTCGGGCTGCCATCTTCGGCAATGTCGGAACCATGATGTCGTTTATCATAGGCGCACAGGACTCAGCTTACGTAGGAAAAGAATTTGGGGAAAGATTTAAGGCAGAAGATCTTCTGCTATTAGGCAATTATCAAGCAATTATAAAACTGGCAATAGATAACATAACCCAGTCGCCATTCTTATGCCAAACACTGCCGCTTCCAAAAAGCGCAACGCAAAATAGGGAAAAGGTCATAAGATTATCGAGGGAGAAATACACTAAGCCTGCAACTAGCAACTAGTCACTAGATATTAGCTTGAGGTTTTCTTTCTTAGAAAAAATCCTGTAATGGCGCTTGGAATAAGTCCCAAAAGACCAAGCATTTCAGGTCCTGTAGCAGGAGTTTTAGTAATGGGTTGTGAAGGAAATACTTTGAGTCCTCCTTTGGTTGTCTCTCCAAGAACTGGTTTTCCTATACAAAACTGTGAATTATCAGAACTTTGCTGATTATTATCCGCAGTAGACATCGCCTGGTTTACAACACAAGTAATGCCTTGATTTGAAGGAAGCTTGTCCGCATCGGCTACTTTTGCCGCAATGGTAAATGTTCTTGATTCTCCGGCTGCCAAATTTCCTACATCAAAAGTTAGAACTTTTGTGTTTGAATCAAAACTTCCAGGTCCTGAGACAAAACTTACAAATTGAGGAAGAACGTCTTTTACTGTAACTTTTGAAACAGTATCCCCGCCGTTGTTGGTTACTGTAATATGAAAGGTGACATTTGAAGCAGGTGAATATTTTGGATCATTTATTCCAAGATTATCTACAAAATCGCTTGATCCTGGTTTTAAAACGGTTTTATTTATAAATACGTTTCCAACCTGTACACAGGTTTGCCCTCCGCCATATATAGGCTGGCAAGATGTATCAGCGCTTGCAGAAGTGCCAATTACTAAAAACAATAATGAAGAAGCAAATAAAGAAAAAATAAAGTTCTTCATAATAAAAAATGATACTGTAGTACTACGATATAGTTAGGCAGTATCAGATTTGTGAAAGTGAGGATATCATATAATATAGGACATGTCAATGCCCCATTTTTGCGTACTTGACAAGAAGCATATTATATGGTGTAATACTCTTGGTTTTAAATCTTCAGGGAATCCCACGCTTTGTAATCACAGATTTGATGAACCGAATTTTATTCAATTAGTTTAATTATAAGTTCCCTGTTACTCTCTTTAATATATGGTATACAAAAAAGCTCCGGTAAAAAGTAAGACAGTTGAAGAAATTGTAGGAAAACCCGAGCCAAATGGTGAAGCGGCAGTTAAAAAAGAAGTAGTAACAGTTCAAAAAGTTGAGGAAGAAGTTTCGAAAGAACCTGTTACACCAGCTCCGGTAGTCTACAAATCCGTTATTAGAGAAATGGATGATTTATCCGCCCAAACTCAGGAAGTCTGGGGAATTTTAGATATTCAGCATGAAGGCCACGGATTTTTAAGGCCAAAGTTTATTCCTTCAGCTCGAGATGTTTATATTTCCCAGTCTCAAATAAGAAGATTTATGTTAAGGCCAGGAGACTTAATTGAGGGGATCGGCAGACCTCCAAAAGATACAGAGAGATACTACGGACTTTTAAAAGTTGAAAAAGTAAATAAGGTTCCCGCAGATGATTCGATGAAGCGCCCTTATTTTGATGACCTTACTCCGATTTATCCTAAAAAGCAGATTACGCTTACATCCGGCAAGCTTCCTTTATCTACTAGAATAATCGATTTGGTTGCGCCAATTGGTTTTGGACAGCGGGGAATGATTGTTTCTCCTCCTAAGGCGGGAAAAACAACAATTCTTAAAGAGATTGCGGCAGGAATTTCTCAAAATTTTCCAAAAGCACATTTAATGGCCGCTTTAATAGGTGAGCGGCCGGAGGAGGTAACAGACATAAGTCAGTCGGTTAAAGGGGACGTAGTTGCATCAAATTTTGATGAGCCGCCGGAGAAGCAAACAAAAGTTGCCGAGATAACTTTGGATCGGGCAAAAAGATTGGTTGAGATGGGAGTAGATGTAATTATTCTTCTTGACTCAATCACTCGTTTAGCCCGAGCATATAATCTTTCTGTTGCGCCGTCGGGGCGGACTTTAACCGGAGGATTTGATCCGGCGGCCTTATGGCCTGCAAAAAGGTTCTTTGGTGCTGCAAGAAGCTGCCAGGAAGGCGGATCTTTAACAATTATTGGAACTGCACTTGTTGATACGGGTTCGCGAATGGATGATTTAATTTACGAAGAATTCAAGGGCACCGGGAACATGGAATTGCATCTTGACAGAAAACTGTCCGATCGAAGAATTTTTCCAAGCATAAATGTAGAAAAATCGGGGACAAGACAGGAAGAACTCCTGCTTTCCGAGAACGAACTTAAAAAGGTTGTTACAATGAGAAGAATGCTTGATATGTTATCGGACGAAGAACGAACAAGTGCTCTTGTAGACAGACTTTCTAAAACGCAGTCAAACGAAGAGTTTTTACAGTCTCTAGGTAAGTCATAATTTGACTCGTGACTTTTAAGCTAAATTTGACATAATCCTTCCAGTTTGATAACCTTTTTACTTGTATGCGCAAGCACCCCATTTTTTTGCTCGCTAATTTCTTTTCTAAATTTTTCTCCGAGCTCTATCTTTTTCTAAGTTTTTTTTACTCCTACATAAAAAAGAAAATTATATCAGCATCTATTTTTTTTGAAAACAACAAGAATACCCTGGTCAAACTTTTTACCATTAAAAGGGGAAGGTACAATCGATCCTTTTTGCATTTTGCAATTATGGTGGTTTTGGGAATCGGTGTTTTACTGGCACCGTTTTTGGCAAATACTTATCCTGTTCTTTTAAGCCGTGCCGCATCAAATTTGGATTTTCCCTCGCAAACCCAATCAATAATTGTAGGGGAAGATGTTTTAAAAACAGATATTTCTCAAAAACCGCGGGACAAAATAATAGAGTATACGGTAGAAAAGGGAGATACGATCTCAACCATTGCCCGTAAGTTTGGAATCTCCGAGGAAACAGTAAAATGGGCAAATGATTTAACAAGCGACAATATTACAGTAGGAGATACTCTCAAGATTTTGCCGGTTACAGGAATTTCTTATAAAGTAGTAAAAGGTGATACAGTTTTTTCTATTGCGAAAAGGTTTGATACAGAGTCCCAGAAGATAGTCGATTTTCCTTTTAACGACTTTGCAAACCTTGAGACATTCTCTTTGGTGGAAGGGCAGATTCTTATAGTTCCGGACGGAATAAAGCCTTCGGAAAAGCCTTCTATAAGAAGGGAAGTTTATCTTGTTCAAGG
>MFNM01000008.1 GCA_001782085.1 Candidatus Levybacteria bacterium RIFCSPHIGHO2_01_FULL_37_33 | reverse complement strand
TTACTTCTTCAAGACTTAACGAATACTTTTTTGCAAAGCCTCTTATCTCTATGACTGTTCCTCGTTCTCTATTCATAAGTACCTCTGAACAAAAAACCCTTGTAAATTTTCATCTTGCTAATATACGGATAAAAACCTACAAGGGTCCTTCGGCGATGCTCGGGACGGTGCCACCTTGATCTTTAACTCTTTTCTGAATCTTGCTCCCCGGCTCCAACGCACCGGATCAAAGCTTTTTTTTATTTTTTCAATTATACCATATTTGTCAATCTTTTTTTGTAGTAATGTCCTTTAGCGGTTTGGGGGTTTGCTAAATATTTTGCGTCACGCTCCACATAAGAGTTACTAAAAAGATTCAAACTCGCCTCGGAGTTTACCTAAGTAGTAGACTTTTTCTTCTAGATTTTATATCCTTTTAAGGAAGATAAACATTTTCAATCTACTTTAAAGATTTGGAGGTGAAAACTTATGATGGGATATTGGGGAGAAAGAAACATGATGAATTGGGGAAACGGAGAAATGGCTTGGTTTGGCACATTGGGAATAATATTTTGGCTAGTCATTCTTATAGATCTTATACTCTTGGGTTTTTGGCTTTGGAAACAAATAAACAAAAAATAGATCAAAAAGGAGGTGAAATAAATGGACAAGAGAATAGAATGGGTTCTTAGGATCGCTGTTGCAGGGGAATTTTTAGGACATGGAGTTCTTGCCTTGGAAGGTAAAAAGCAGTGGGTCGGTTGGATTAGCCAATTAACAACAGCAGATACGGGTCTGGCAACCCAGCTCCTTTTTCTAATTGGGCTATCAGATTTGATTGTTGCTCTTTTTGTATTATTAAAACCAGTAAGAATTATTCTAGTATGGGCAGTTTTTTGGGGATTTTGGACAGCAATTCTTCGTCCAATTGTAGGCGAAGCAATATGGGATTTTATAGAAAGATTTGCAAATTTTGGTGCACCACTTGCGCTTTTGCTAATCAAAGGATCTCCCAAGAATTTAAGAGATCTTTTTAGATAAAATTTGGGATTGATAATAAAGGAGGTGAATAAATTGAATGATAACAAACAAATGGTAACTCAGATTCCTGAACCGCCTTTATCAAGACTTCTTTTTGCAGATACTCGATTTGCCTGGATTTGGTTGGTTGCAAGACTTTATGTTGGCTGGATTTGGATTGAAGCAGGACTTGAAAAAGTACAAAATCCTGCCTGGGCTGGTTCGAGCGCAGGAGTTGCTATGAAAGGTTTTATCATGGGGGCAATCGCCAAAGCATCTGGTGAGCATCCTGCTGTTCAGGATTGGTATGCAGGTTTTTTAAATTCTGTCGTGGTTCCAAACATTTCAGTATTTTCTTACCTTGTTGCCTATGGAGAATTACTGGTGGGAATAGCTTTAATTTTGGGTATTTTTACAGGAATAGCGGCATTTTTCGGCGGATTGATGAATATGAATTTTCTCCTGGCAGGAACCGTAAGCACCAATCCAATACTTTTTCTTTTTGAGCTTTTCCTGATACTTGCTTGGAGAGTGGCTGGATGGTGGGGATTGGATAGATATCTTCTTCCGTTTTTAGGAACACCTTGGCAGCCGGGAAAAGCTTTTAAGGCTAAAGAAGACAAAAATAATTAAGAGTATAGGGTTTTGGGCAAAAATTAACTCTTGACAGTTTTTAATTCGGGGCATATAATATCCCCACTAGGGGGATATATGGCATATAGACCAAAAGATACACAAGAAAGAATTCTTCATCGCCTAAAAATTTCAAAAGGCCATCTTGAAAAAGTTATAAAAATGATAGAGGAAGACGAATACTGCATTGATGTTTTACATCAGTCCCAAGCCGTTCAGGCGGCTTTAAAGGAAACAGATGGAGCGGTATTGGAAAATCACCTTCGAACCTGCGTTGCCGATTCAATAAAAAGCGGAGACCAAGAAAAGGCATTTCAGGAGATAATGGACGTTTTTAAAAAGAAAAACTAAGATATGGACAAAAAGTTTATTATTTTTATAATAATTTTAACTTTAGGAATAATTGGACTGGCTATTTTTGTTTCGGGTTTTTCATCCACAACTACCACAAAAGCGACAGTTTCCAAAACTGCCGGAGCAAAAATTTCCGTTGACCATTCCTCAAAAAAAGTCGGAAATATTCCGTATGGCGGCGGGAATTTAATTCACGTATTCCCTATCAAAAACGCAGGAACTAAGGATTTGGAAATTGCTAATATTGCTACTTCATGCATGTGCACCAAAGCTTACCTAAAACAAGGAGACAATAAAAGCGAAGGGTTTGGCATGAAAGGGATGTCTGCTTCTTCTTCCTGGAAAGGCATTGTAAAACCGGGGCAAACGGCAGAAATAATTGCGGATTTCGATCCTACATACCATGGTCCTCAGGGGACAGGTCCTGTTACAAGAATGGTAAGCTTTGAGACAAACGATCCGGATAATCCCTATGTTGAAGTTTCTTTTGAGGGAGAGGTTGTTAAGTGAAGAAATTAAGAAAAAGGTTTAAAAAATATAAAATAAAAATTTCCAGCCTTAATTTTGTTTTAGTTGTTCTTCTTGTGATTGCTGTTTTTCTTTCCGGAATGCTGGCAACCAAAGTGCTTGATTTAAAACGAAAACAGGACATTAAAAATCAGCAGATTTATAGTCAAAAACAACAAGAAATCACTATTCAAAAACTTCAGGACAAAGTAATTAAGGAAAAATATGTTTTTAAGATTAAGTGGGGAGATTTGGGGAAGAAAATGGTAGAAGACGGAGTTTTGGACAAAACAAAACTTGCTAAGGCTGTAACAGGTAAAGATGAATTACCCAAAGACTTAGATAAATATTTTTCCAACGGCCAGAATAAAATCGAGCTGACCCAGGCAAACTCACAATTTTGGGTTGATATATTGTGGGGCTTGGGACTTGCCAATAAAAATGAAATTTTGGAAAAAGGAGAAATGGTAAGAGGTGGAAGCGCAGCTAATTTTGCTTCAACAGGAGGATGGACGATAGGCGCAAAACAGCCGATGGATATTTATTCAAAATATAAATACATAACGCTTTCAGAAAAACAACAAAAAATTGTAGAGGAAATAGCAGGCAATATTTACAGACCTTGCTGCGGAAATTCAACGGCTTTTCCTGACTGCAACCACGGCATGGCAATGTTAGGGCTTATTGAGCTTATGGTTTCGCAAAATTTCTCAAAGGAAGAAATTTATAAAACAGCGCTTGCTTTTAATGTCTATTGGTTTCCTCAAACATATCTAGATATTGCTTTTCATTTTGATAAAGCAGGACAGGATTATTCAAAAAAATCCCCTAAAGAGCTTTTATCAAAAACTTTTTCAAGCGCCATGGGATATCAGACAATAAGGGAAAAGCTTGGCGATATTAAGTGGCCTGCGCTTCAGGGCGGAGGAAGCTGTGGGGCATAATGAAAAATCCGATTCTTCTTTTAATAGCTTTAGTATTGCTTTTGGTTGGGTTTGGGGTTTTTTTAAATTTTAAGAATTCCGCTCAAAAAAGCGCAAAAACAGCTTCTTTTAAAAACATTTCTCCGCAAGAATTAGATAAGATTTTGGCAACCCGCAATACTTTTTTGGTTGACGTACACATTCCCGAGCAAAAACATCTTGAAGGAACGGATTTGATTATTCCTTACAATAAAATAAAAGAAAATCTTAATAAGTTTCCAAAAAACAAAAATGCCGAAATTATAGTTTATTGTAAGTCCGGGAGAATGAGCATTGAAGCCTCCAACGCTCTTTTGGAAGCAGGATACACGCGGGTTTATAACCTTACAGGAGGATTAAATGCGTATTACGAATCCCATTACGGAATTTACATAAATCCTGTTACAAAAAATTTGGGTGAAGTAGTTTATGGAAACATTGCAAAGACCTCTTTTAAACTAATCAACAATACTAAAAAAGAAATAGCTATTACAAAAATCTCAACTTCCTGTTCTTGCACATCTGCGACTACAGTCAAGAAAAATCTTAAACCCTACGAAGAAGCTGAAGTTTTGGTAAGCTTTAACCCTGCTGTTCATAAAGATGACACGGATTTAGGGGAAGTTATAAAAACAATTTATATTGATACAACAAGTGATAATTTTCCAAGAGTCGAAGCTTCAATTACGGCAACTGTAGTTAAAAATAAAAACAAAAGTTCATAATTGTTATGGAAAGCATATTTCAAATATCATTGATTGCATCATTTGTTGCAGGCATGGTTGCTCTTTTTGCTCCTTGCTGCATTACTTTTTTGCTCCCGGCATATTTAGGAAGTGTTTTTAAAGAAAAAGAAAAAGTTTTATTTATGACTTTGGTTTTTGGAGCAGGAATATTTGTAGTTTTGATGCCTGCGGTTTTGGGAGTTGCAATAATCTCCCAGTTTCTTTTTAGATACCATGACTCAATTTATATTTTTGGGGGATTACTAATGCTTTTTGTGGCTGCGATTTCGCTACTGGGAATAAAGTCTCCTTTTATGATTCATGTGCCTTCTCAAAATCAACAAAAGACGGATGTAGTTTCAATTTTTACCTTAGGCGTATTTTCAGGCATCACCAGCGCCTGCTGCGCTCCCGTATTAATAGGAATACTTACTATGGCGTTTTTATCCCCCACATTTTTTGGCTCGCTTTTAATAGGAATGGTTTATGTTTTGGGAATGGTAGTCCCGCTTTTAATAATTTCTATTTTCCTTTCGGATAAAATTAATAAATTGCAGGTTATAAAAAGAAAGGTTGGAAGTTTAAAAATAATGGGCAGGGAATTTGTCGTTACTTTTAATAATTTAATAGCATTTTTAATTTTCTTCACGGCAGGAATTTTGACTTTGGTTTTAACCTTAAAAGGACAATTATCTATGGCAAAAAGTGAAGAGTTTGCAAAGATAATTCAAAACGCGGGAGGGATAGTTAATCAATACGTTGGCGGAAATATTATTTTAAATATCTTGTTTTTGATACTTTTAATAATAGGAGCTTTTTATATATCGAAAAAGATATAAAGGAGGTGAAACTGATGTTAAAACCGACAGCATTTGCTAATTCACTTACGGTTGTTGGTCTTGGAACATACGTAATTTGTAGGATTTTGGTGCTGGTTGCGCCGGATCTGCTTTTTACAATTGGACAAAGTTGGCTTCATACATTGAATTTAAGTTCAGTAAGAGCCACAGTGTCAATGGATATTGGTACATTTTTGCTTGGCGCAGTTACAATTAGTATTTTTGTTTGGATTGCAAGTTATGTATTTGCAAGTCTTTATAACCGGTTAGCTAAGCAGAGATAATCTTGAATTTGGAAAATATGAAAAATAATAGTTTGCTTATTATTTTATTGGTTTTTGTCATAGGGCTTTTTTACTTGGCTTTTTTTTGGGATGGAGGAGGAAATCTCAGCAGAAATCAAACTAATGAAAAAGACCTTTATGCTAAATTCAAAGTTCTCGCATCTAGTGGAAATTCGTCATGTTCTGCAGTTTTTAACGATTCAATTTCATCAATGCCCGACAATGCTCGTCTTCAAGGCTCATGCTGTTCACCAATGAACTGGCATCGTTACAGCGAGCAAATAGAAGGTTTAAGAAAGTATAAAAGTATAAAAGAAATTCCAAAAGACCCTTATGATATAGATGCTTCATTAGCCAAAAAACTTAAGAGTTATTATGATGCAAAACTTTCGGATAAAGAACAAAAAACTTATGACTTTGCAATGCAAAATTCAGAAGAAAAAGGTCCTTGTTGCTGTAAATGCTGGAGATGGTATGTGTATGGAGGTTTAGCAAAATATTTAATTAAAGAGAAAGGTTTTACTGGACAGAAAGTAACAGAAGTCTGGAATTTATCAGATGGCTGCGGAGGGGAAGGAGACCACGTAAATCATGGATAATACTTTATACACATGTCCAATGGATCCGGATGTAATAAAGGGTACTCCGGGGACTTGTCCCAAGTGTGGAATGGCGCTTCTCGAAATCAAAAATCAAAAATTAAATGGCAAAAATAAAAATACCGAACATAAAAACATTGATCATAAGGAGCACGACATGGATTCGATGAAGCCGCCTGCAAAGATGTCCTTTTGGGAAAAATTCAAGATGAGTATGGCAATGGCTATGGGTATGGAACATACAGGTCTTGCCGGGCGGGAAATGGCAAAACTAATGGAGGAGGACATTAGACAAAAGTTCTTTTTTGCGTTAATACTTTCAATTCCGATTATTGCCTATTCTCCTTTGGGAGAAAAAGTTTTAGGTCTAAATCTTCCGCAGCCTATTCCTACTGCCTGGATACTTTTTATACTCACAACTCCTGTTTTTTTCTATTCCGGTTGGATATTTTTATACTCCACTTTTAAAGCTTTACAGCAAAAAACTTTTAATATGGCGGTTTTAATTGCCGTTGGTATAACTGCCGCTTATGCTTTTAGCGTTATGCTTACAATTTTAGGAAGCAGTGATTCTTACTACGAAGCCGCGACTCTTCTTATTACCTTTGTTTTATTCGGGCACTGGATGGAAATGAAATCAAGGAGAGGCACAACAGACGCCTTGCAGGCGCTTTTTAACCTTGTTCCTCCGCAGGCAAGAATTTTAAAAAACGGAAAAGAAGAGCTTGTATCAACTTCCCAGGTAAAGGTCGGAGATATTGTTATTCTAAAACCTGGCGACAAAGTTCCCGTTGACGGAGAAATAATCGAAGGAGAAACAGCAATAGACGAGTCTTTAGTAACGGGTGAATCTTTGCCTGTTACAAAGATAATAGGAGACAAGGTTATTGGAGGCTCTATAAACCAATCAGGCTCGGTTAAGTTTAAAGCAACCAAAGTCGGTGCAGATACTGCTTTAGCACAAATTGTAAAACTTGTTGAAACTGCGCAAAACTCCAAAGCTCCCGGACAAAGAATTGCAGACAGGTTTGCAAAGTACCTTGTTATTGTTGCTGTCGGAGGAGGTCTTCTTACTTTTTCCGTCTGGTTTTTCCTTTTAGGCCAACCTATTTTATTTGCCCTTACTTTTGCTATATCAACTGTTGTTATTGCCTGTCCGGACGCTTTGGGTTTGGCAACTCCTACTGCGGTTGCTGTTGGGACAGGGCTTGGGGCAAAACATAACATTCTTATTAAAGATGCCCCTACTCTTGAAGGCGTTTCAAAAATACAGGCAATAGTTTTGGATAAAACAGGGACTCTTACTCAAGGAAAACCCAAGGTTACAGATGTTGTTGCAGTAAATGGATTTAAAGAGAACGAAATTTTGTCTTTTATAGGAGCTGCCGAAGCAAAATCAAGCCACCCTTTAAGTAAAGCTGTTTTAGAAGAATTATCAAAAAGAAAAATTAAGTTTCCAACAAAAGTAGAAAATTTTAAAAATATCGCAGGACACGGAGTCGAGGCAAAAGTTTTAGAGAGAAAGGTTTTGGTTGGAACGGTAAAACTTATGAACGACAGAAAAATAAGTCTTGAAAGCGTGCAAAAAGAAGCAGGAAGACTTTTAGATGAAGGAAAAACAATTATGATTCTTGCCATTGATGAAAAAGTTGCAGGAGTTATAGGAGCAGAAGACCAAATAAAAGAAAATGCCAAACAGGCTGTGGCAAAAATGAAAAATTTGGGGCTTGAGGTGGCAATGATTACAGGAGACAACAAAAAAACAGCGGAAACAATTGGTAAAGAGTTAGGAATAGACAGAGTTTTTGCCGAAGTTTTGCCGGAAGATAAAGAAAAATACGTTAAAAAACTCCAAGACGAAGGAAAAATTGTTGCAATGGTTGGGGACGGAATAAATGATGCGCCTGCTTTGGTCAGGGCAGACATTGGGATTGCAATTGGAGCGGGGACAGATGTTGCAATAGAAACGGCTAACATTGTTTTAATGAAGTCTGATCCGTTAGACATACTGCGGGCAATAAGGCTTTCTAAAGCAACTGTTAGAAAAATGAAAGAAAATCTTTTCTGGGCTTCTATTTACAATCTTTTGGCAATTCCTATTGCTGCCGGAGTTTTATATCCGGCGTTTAAAATTTCTTTAAGACCTGAAATAGCGGCTCTTTTAATGAGCATATCTTCAATTATTGTTGCAGTAAATGCAGTTTTATTAAAGGGGGTGGAAAAAGATTTGGTTTCGGTTTAAGTAAAGGAGGTGTTTATGTTTAGTATATTTAAAAACAACGGAGAAAAAACAAAAGATCCGATATGCGGAATGAGTGTTGATAAAAACAAAACACAATTCTCTTATACAGATAAAGGGGAAACATTTTATTTTTGTTCGGAGAATTGTAAAGGGATATTTGTGGGAGGTAATAAAAAACAGGTGGAGGAGAAAAAAGGCGGGTGTTGTTAATAACAGAAGAAATAATGTCTGAAAAATTATGGAACCTTTAATCAGCGCATCATTTATAGCGGCTTTTTTTGCAGGAATTGCGGCGCTTTTTGCGCCCTGCTGCATAAGCGTTCTTCTGCCGACCTATTTTGCTTCAATTTTTAAGCAAAAATCCACAGTGTTTTTAATGACATTTGTTTATTTCTTAGGCCTTTTAACTATTTTTCTTCCTATTGGCTTGGGAGTTTCTTTTCTTTCGGAAGTCTTTAAACAGTACCATAATCAAATATTTTTAATAGGCGCGTTTCTTTTGATTTTTATGGGGCTTTTTCTTGTTTCAGGCAGAAAATTTGCCCTTCCCACACCTGTTAATCCTACGCTTCAAAAACATGGTTTTGGATCAATTTATCTTCTTGGGCTATTTTCGGGTATTGCGACAACCTGCTGCGCCCCTGTTTTGGCAGGAGTTTTGGCGCTTTCGGTTTTACCGGGCTCGGTTTTATGGGGAGGCCTTTACACTTTAACTTATGTTCTGGGAATGGTTATTCCTCTTTTTGTAATTGCTCTGTTTATTGATAAAACCGAAATAAATAAAAAACTTTTCGCATTAAGAAAAGGAATTAATTATTCAATTTTTTCCTATAAATTTTACACCACATTGCCTAATCTTATATCCGGCGCAATGTTTCTTGTTCTTGGAATAATAATTTTGTATTTATCTCAAACCAACCAGCTTATTTCTCATTTTTCTTACCAGATAAGTGTTAATATTTTTACTGCCAAGCTTGTAAAATCTATTGGGTCTTTTACATCTTTTCTGCCTGATTATGTCTGGGCGATTATTTTTCTTAGCATATTTCTTATAATTTTAATAACTGCGGTAAAACAAATTATCACTTTACTTAAGTCAAAAGGAGGTGAAAAAGATGAATAATACTAAAAATATTATTATAGTTGTTGCAATAACTGCGGGTATTGCTTGGTTAGTTTTTAATTCAATTTCGTCAAAGAATTCAACCGGTCCACAAACAAACTCAGGAAATTCTAGTCAGGTTTCTGGACAATCTGTAGATAGTCATCACGCCGCAGCAAGCCCTATCGACGAAACTGCTTTTAAAAATCTTGTAGGTAGAAAAGCGCCTGATTTCACTCTTAGTTCAAGTAACAACGGTGATATAAGCATAAGTAGTCTTAAAGGAAAAAAAGTCGTACCTTTTTTTAACGAAGGCTTGATGTGTTATCCAGCTTGCTGGAATCAGATTGTAGAGCTGTCTAAAGATAAAAGACTTGCAAGAGGGGATATCGCGGTTTTAAACATAGTTGTTGATTCCTCGGCTGACTGGAAGAATGCGATTTCACAAATGCCTGATTTAGCAAAATCAACAGTTCTTTTTGATACTACAAAATCGGTTTCGCAAAATTATGGAGTCCTTGCATTGCCTTCTTCTATGCATAGGGGAACCATGCCGGGCCATAGCTATGTCGTTATAGATAAAACTGGTATTGTAAGATTTGTCTTTGATGATTCGGCAATGGGTTTACAAAACGATATGATGATCTCTGAGCTTTCGAAAATAAATTAGTTATGCTCTCTCCTGCTGCTATTAAACCAAGTGCAGGAGAGGATGGGGGAGTAATAAAAAATATGAACAATAAATTATTTTTTATTTCTATAGTGTTATTAGGAATAATGGTATTCTTTCTTGTTCTTGAACACCGTGTTCACCTCTACGGATTTGTACCTTATGTATTTTTTGTTATTTTTATCGGGCTTCATTTTTTTATGCATGCGGGCATGGGTCATGGAAAAAGACACGGACATGACAACAAGAAGAAATAGTAGATAAAGAAATAAGTTACGGAAGGGGGTGAGAATATGAAAAAACCTGTTGTTTTGGCAAACGCAGTTACATTGACACTTCTAGTTTTCTATTTTGCCTGCGCACTGCTATCATTTATCGCGCCCGACTTTGTTTTATCAATCGGCCAAAGCTGGATCCACACACTGAATCTTGAAGCAGCAAGACCTACAAGCCAAATTTCTTTGACGGGAGTAATTTTTGGAGCAGTAACTTTCGGAGTTTCGGTTTGGGTGGTAGTTTACCTGACGGCATTTTTATACGGAAAGTTAGAGAAATAGAAATTTATGAAAAATAATTTAAAAGCTGTTGATTTTTTAATAGCTAAGAAATCAATAATATATGGTTTTTTGGCGAGTTTAGTTCTTCTTGTAGTATATTTTTCGGTTTTAACTTTTGTTTCGGGGTGGAGTTTTGCTTTGGCTCAGTTTTCAAGATATTGGTATTTTATAGTTAGTCTTTCTTTGGGTTTTGGCATACAGATAGCGCTTTTTACATACCTTAAAAATGCAGTAGGAAATATGGGCGGTTCGGCAAAAGTGGCAGCAGTTTCCGGAACAGCTTCAACCGCTGCGATGATTTCCTGCTGTTCGCATTATCTTGTAAATCTTCTGCCGATTATAGGAATTACAGGGTTTGTGACAATAGTGAGCCAATATCAAGTACAGCTTTTTTACGTAGGACTTGCCTTTAATTTTTTGGGAATAGTTTATATGCTAAAAAAACTGAACAACTTTTTAAAAGGCGCTGCAAAAGTTCAAATATGAAAAATAATAAAAACATAATAATTTTATCTTTAGTTGTTTTGGGAGTTGCCATAGGCTTTGGGGTTTTTGTTATTGGGAAAAATAATCAAAAGGGTGCCACTGACATTCAGACTTCTAGTCAGCCTGCTCAACAAGTTCAGACTATTAATAATGGATATAAAAAACAACAAAACCAAGATGCAGAAGTCACGGTTGAAGTTACTCCTTTAAAGCTGTCTTCAAAAGAAAATGCGGAGTTTGCTATTGTCTTAAATACTCATTCGGTAAATTTAGATAAGTCATTAAAAGAGATAACGGTATTAGAAGATGATAAAGGAAATATTTATAATCCGATAAGCTGGAGCGGTGGAACAGGTGGCCATCATATAGAAGGAAATCTGGTATTTTTACCCTTTTCAAATAAAACTAAGTCTGTTAAATTAACTATTAAACAAATTGGCAGAGTAGATAGAATATTCAAATGGAATCTTTAATTTTTTCCAAATATTTCATTGACATAATTAAAACTTATTGATATCTTAATACGGGAGGTGAATCGCGTCAAACGCGACAGGTATGGCAGATAAAACTTTTACAGATCAGACTTTTGAAGACGAGGTAATCAAAAATGAACAGCCCGTCCTAGTTGACTTTTGGGCACCATGGTGCGCTCCTTGTCGAATAGTCTCTCCGATAATTGAAGAACTGGCAAAAGAGTATGAAGGAAAACTAAAGGTTGGGAAATTAAATGTAGATGAAAATCCAAATAGCGCTTCACGGTTTGGAATAATGAGTATTCCAAGCATTCTCATCTTTAAAAACGGAGAACCGGTTAAAACAATGATCGGTGCTCAATCAAGAGAAAACTTTAAAAAGGGAATAGACGAAATTTTGGCGAGTTGAATGCGCTGAGGTCGCCAACAAAATTTTCTTGGACCCGCAATTCGCTTGTCGTCCTGCGAAAATTTCATTGGCTCCCCGCACTTTTTTTAAAATGGATAGCAAAATCTACGACGTCATCATAATAGGAAGTGGTCCTGCAGGTTTAACTGCCGCGATCTATACAACCCGTGCAAACCTTAAAACTCTTGTTGTTGCAGGAGGAAAATGGGGTGGGCAGTTAATGCTAACAACCGCTGTAGATAACTATCCGGGATTTCCCGATGGCATTCAGGGGCCGGATCTTATGACGGCAATGCGAAAACAGGCCGAAAGGTTTGGAACAGAGTTTATTGATGAAGATTTTGAAACGGGAGATTTTTCCCCTTCGGCAGGCTCAGGGCAAGCTCAAAAGCCTTTTAGAGTAAAAGCCGCAGGCAAAGATTATTTGGGAAAATCAATAATTATTGCAACGGGAGCCGATACGAAATGGCTCGATGTCTCAGGAGAAAAAGAAAAAATCGGAAAAGGCGTTTCTTCCTGCGCTCCATGCGATGCATTCTTTTTTAAGAATAAAAAAACAATTGTTGTCGGGGGAGGAGACAGTGCTATGGAGGAGGCAATCGTTTTGGCTAATTTTGCAGATTCTGTGACCGTAATTTACAGAGGCGAGACTTTAAGAGCAAGCCAGATCATGCAGGATAAGGCCAGGAAAAATCCTAAGATTAAATTTATCTTTAATACAATAGTTACAAAGATTCTGGGAGAGGAAAAAGTTACGGGAGTTGAAATTAAGAATAATAAAACCAATGAAGCTTCAAAAATGGATATCGACGGAGTATTTGTCGCAATCGGCCATATTCCAAACACAAAGATTTTCAAAAATATAGAACTTGATGAAAAAGGATATGTAAAAGTTCACGACTACACAAGAACTAATATCGACGGAGTATTTGTCGCAGGAGACGTGCATGATAGTCATTACAGGCAGGCAGTGACTGCCGCAGGCTTCGGATGCGCCGCCGCACTTGAGGCCGAGCGCTGGCTAAGGGATCAGGAATAGTTATGTGGTTTTATTATTCGCTTTTTTTTGCAATTTGGGGAGCTTTACAGACTTTTTTTACCAAAAGTTTAACTAAAAAAATTAGTCCTCTTCCTCTTCTTTACATCTTCTTTTTATTTAATATTCCAATTACTTTTATCCTTCTTTTATTTTTAGGTGGGGTTCCACATGCAACAGCTAATTTTTATTTATACATTGGGATTGCAGCAATTTTGGATACAATCGCATTTGTAAGTTCGTATGTCGCAATCAGTCAATCTTCTATTTCTCTTATTTCGCCTATTTCCTCTTTTTCTCCGGTTTTTACAACGCTTATTGCCATTTTTGTTCTAAATGAAGTTCCAACACCATTAAAATTTGCTGGAATTTTACTGGTAGTTGTCGGAGCATATCTTTTAAACGTTGCTGACGTCAAACAGGGGGCATTAACTCCTTTCAAGACACTTTTTTCCCATAAGGGTGTTTTGCTATTTTTACTTGCGAATTTTCTTTGGAGTATCACGCCGATTTTTCAAAAAAAAGCAATTTTTGAGACTTCACCCTCAGTTCCTTTGTTTGCCTCGGTCATCGGAATGTGTTTTGTGTTTTTATTTTTAACTCCTTTTGCCTTTAAGAAAGCGATAAAACCGTTAGGGAAGTAAAAGAGAATTTTAAATGGTTCGTAATTAATGGTGCTGGAACAGCTTTTTCCCAAGCCGCGGCCTATGCGGCATTTGCTCTAATATTTGTTGGTTACGCAACTTCGATTTTCAGATTATCTTCACTTTTTATAATTATTTTGGCCGGAGTTTTTCTGAAGGAAAAAAGAATAAAAGAACGTTTACTCGGCGCCTCCGTCATGCTTGCCGGCGCAATTCTTCTTGCGCTGTAGCTTCTGTTGACTTTTAACAGCATACTCGTTAAAATCCCCAGCATGGGATTAAAAGAAAAAATCTCAAGATTGTTTCGCCGTCCGCCCTCTGGGGAAGAGATTCTGCAGACAGTGGAAGAGATAAAAGAGCAGATTGACGTTGCCTTTCACATGGGAGAATTAAATGGAGATAAAGATATGTCCGGGGTTAGGCAATTGCTTAGGGAGAGAAAGATAGGAGTTGCCTTTTTTGCAAATAAAGAGGCGGAGGAGCGCGGTCCGTTTTTTGTGATTCACGGATCTACCGGAATTGACACTGCGACAATTCTGCTTTGCTCAAGCATATTGGCATACCGATCTTCAGGGAGGAGGAGAATAAGTTCGCTAAATCAAGCCATCTCTGATACTGCAAGGATTGCCAGAGCAATGATCAGCGAAGGATTTGAAATGGATGTGCGGGATCAGGCAATCGACAAGCTTTTGATCGAGAGAGGATTGTGGAATCCCAATGAAGCATCTGCGCTTGCTCCCAAAAAAGCCTAATTTACACTAATCCACACCTGGTGTGGATTGTGCGTCTACATCTGGTAATAAATCTAAAATTGATTCGGTCTTTTATAATCTGATGATTGTGGCAAAAATCGCTCCGAAAAGCATGGAGGCAGGAATAGTTATGACCCATGCTGTAAAAATTTTTCTGGTGGTGATCCATTTTACCCTCTTAAGATCTGATTTCCAGTGTAAGGAATAAATATTGAAAATGTTGAATTTTATGGGGCGGGGGCTGGTTGGGATTCAGCTGGAGGTGGGACTGGCTCAGATGTTGCTGGGGCCGGAGCAGGTTCTGAAGGGCTACTCGGGGCAGGAGCAGGTTCTGAAGTTGTAGTGGTTGTAGGAGGTGGGGTTGATGTAGTGCTACCACTGCTACCGCCAGTTGCACCATCGGACATACACCAACCGCCATTATCAGACATCCAGTGATATCCAGATGGACATGAGCCGCTACTGCTTCCCCCGCCAGATGTTGAGGTTGTCCCAGTTGACGGGGATGAGCTTGTACCCGATGAACGGCAGGTGCAGGCAGCAGAGTCCCAATAAAACCCGCTTCCGCAGCTTGACGCGGACACGTTGTAACACCCTTGCGATGAAGCTGCCTTACAAGAGCACGAACTATTATCAAACCAGCCGCTGCCGCATCCTCCGGGAGGAGGGGAGCAGCTTGAGCCTGTATACGAACCGCCGGATGAAGAGTATTTACAGCTGCAGGTTGAGTAGTCTAGATAGGTTCCTCCGCCACAACTAAGCCCTTGACAATAATTGCTTGGACTGGCACCTCCACCGCCACTATAGGTACTCGAACTTCTGCAAGAACAGCTTCCATAGTCCCAGTAGGAATTATAACCGCAGCCGGCCGGTGGTTGTGAACAGGAACCATAAGTATCAGTAGGACTTGTACGAACACACCCATTACCATTCCAATAATAACCCGGCCCACAACTTCCTGCTGTTAAATTTGGTGAAGGTCCATAGTTGTAAGTACCGGGATAGTATGTTTGCCCACCTGCTGGTTGACACGAGTTATAGTAACTGTTCCAGTAGGACCCGGACGGACATTGTCCTGGGGTTACATTTCCTCCGTAATATCCGCCCCCGCTACTGCCTGTATAGGTTCCTCCGTCAGCCATGCACCAGCCGGCTTGTCCCGGGTTTGGCGGCATCCAGTGGTAACCTGATGGACATTGTCCTGAGGCAGTAGGCGCAGGACCAGAGCCGGGTACGGTTCCCGGAGGCGGGTTAGTTGTATAAGTGGTTGGCGCAGGGCCGTAGTAACTTGGTCCGGCATAATAACCTCCACCGCCATAGCTTGTGCCATAGCTTGGAGCTCCAGGAGCGGAATAATACGGTGTGTAGGGAGTGTAGCCGGGACCGGAAGAGTAGGGCACCCCTTGTGAGAATGAACCTGGATTCGAAGAATAATTTCCGGAATTACTCATGCACCATCCGCCAGAATCATACATCCAGTGATAGTTGTCAGGACAAACGCCCGCTTTAGCCGGCTCAGGACCTTTCCCATAAACTAGTGGTTTGCCGTCCTTATCAATCGAGGGTGTTCCTGGCGTTCCATAACCAGAAACACCAGTATTCCCGGCGCCAAACCCGCCAATTCCCGGGAACGATTGGGCTCCAGTATAATAATAGGAGGAGATAGGAATAGATGCTCCGGAAGGCGGACAAGGGGTGTTAGGTGCAAATGGCGGGGAAGGTAAAAAGCATGTTGTTGCGGCATCTCTTACACCAACGCTGAAGGATAGCGCTTCGATTCTCGCCAATTCCGTTGGAAGTGACCTTCCGGGGTTTGAGCGGCGAAAATCCTCAATCCGGCGAAAATCCTCTCTGGTTGGCTTGAATTCTTGTTGAAGAGCCGCGACTGCCAGCTGAATATCCTTGCGATTGCCAAAATCCCCAAGCCTAACAACATCCGGCCGAATGGTCTGCGAGATCTCATCAATTCGAGTAAGTCTTACATAGGGACGAACATCAGCGGGTATTTCTTGTCCTGGTTCAAAACTCTTCTTAAATTCATCCAATTTTTGGGCAATGTCTTCGGTCTTTTCTACTTTCTTGGTAATATCTTCTTTGAGGTTTGTAAGCTCAACTGCCTCGCTTAATTTCTTAAGCTCATTTAGCTTCAAAATAGATACGGTGTCGGAAGGAGCGATCCAATTATCAAAAGAGGCAAGATCGGATTGAGTCAGAGCGCCCGTTGCGGCAAGCTCCCCTGTTATTAGGCGTGCCTCAAGTCTAGTGTCCGTATCTTTAAGTTTTTGTTTTTGTTCTTTTGAGAGCATGTTCTCTGGTAATGTGTCCAATTTTTCCTTAATGTTTTTAGGAATAGCGGGCTCGCCTTGAAGGTCGGAAGCTCTGTCAACTCCTTGAGTGACAGCGGAGGCCGCGGCACTAATCGGGATTGCTGCATCTTTGGATGCCAGTACAGACATTTTTTGCAGAAGAAGATTTTGGTTTGAAACATCCGAAGCCAGTAGTTCCCCAAGTTCTTTTTTAGCTTCTTTGGTTAAGTTAAGCCCTTTATCGATATCGTTAAAGACTGTTTGCATTTCTCCGGTGTAATCAGCAAGCGCATCTTTAAAGCCCTCCTCGTTGTTTTTTGCAAGCAGTGCATAGGCTTCAGCGAGACGTTCTTTTGCTTGAGAAAGTTTCACTTCTTCTCGGGCTTGAGTTCCAAAAGCGGTCGCAACCTGAATAGCTTCGCCTGCTTGTTTTAAGAAATAGAACGGACTGTCAGAATCAGCAAATACAGGCTTTGGGATTGAGAATTCAGCGGTCTGAGTATTAGAGGTTGTAGGGTTGGGCTTGGGTACGCATCCGCCTTCTACCCAGCTCCAAAATGTACCCCCTTGACTACAATTAGGCATTGCATCCTCAGGGAAGGGTTTTCCAGGATCTGGATTGGAAACACACTTGTTTTGGCTAAATGAGTAATAAGTGTTTCCTGTACATCGGTATTGAGTTCCGTCATAAACTGTCCTATCGTTTGCATCCCAAACGCAACCTCTAGGAGCCTTATAGCTTGCTCCTTCGGGACATGATTTAGGTGAAGGCGAAGGCTCAGGATTGGGCGAAGGAATAATATTTTCACCCGAAGACAATTGACAGCTTGATGTGTCCCAAGACCATGTATGGCCTATAGGGCAGAGTGGTTTAGCATCTTCTTGAATGCCTTGTGATTCAATGCTCACGGGAACGCAGGCCTTGGTTACAAATGACCAATACTGGGCAGGCTTATCGCAGCGATATTGGGCATAATCATCTATTCTTTTTCCGCTGTCTTCCCAAACACAGCCTTCGGATTGTTTGAAGAATGCGCCTATCGGACAAGTACCCAAAACAGCATTAGACGAGGAAGGCGCGCTACGAAGTACTGCGCCTGGGATTGCGTCAGGACCAAATTGACCAGCATTTATGGGTCTTTTTGGGGCATTTGCGGTGATTTCCTGATAAGTCTTGATCAATTCCTGCCGTCCCGCAAGATCCTCAGGTTTTATTAGACCTGAATCTATGGTATTGAGAAGATTTTGTACCCTTTGTTCATAATTTGCGTTAGTTTCCCGAAGCGTTGCTGTTTGAGCAAACTCTGCCTGGATTGCCCGCAAACGCTGTAATTCCTCTATTTTTCTGATTTCGGTCAGTTGGTTAAAGTCTGAGGGTGCAATCAAGCTTTGGGCTTCATCAAGTTTTTTGGCATCCGCAGGCGGAAAAGTACCCAGCTCGATAAGGTTTCGAACCTTATCCCTAACTTCTTCTCTTGAAGAAGCCTTTGTCAAATCGCTTACCTCCTCCTGTAAAATGATGCCTTGGGCTTTTAAATCCTGGAGGCGGTTTGCCAACGCTTGAGGAAGCGCAGGTCTTCCTAAGGCGTCGCTCGTTACATCCATCGCATCCTCTGTAGCATTAAGAGCAGCCGTATAGACCTTTGTGTCTTGAGAAGCTGGCGGTGGCAGAAGTCCTTTTTCAAAAACGACATTATGCCTTGCTGATTCAGATTCTAAAGCTTGGGCTAAATCTCTCTTGTTTTCTTCTGACCCGGCAAAATTTTTAATATTATCAGAGACAGTATTCATAACAAGTTGATACTTTTTGAGTGTTTCTTCATAAAGTTTTTCTTTGCCGTCTTCTTGAGAGAGAGCACGCGCTTCGCGCAGACGTTCATCAGCATAATTCATTTCAATTTCTAAACGGCGGGAAGGATTAAAGGTTGTAGTCAAGGTTACTTGTTCGCCAATGTTTTTAAAGAAATAACCAAAAGTTCCCGGTAAAGGCCCGTTATAATTAGCTAAATAAGATCCGATTGAAGTTGATGGCGGCGTTGGCGAAGGGGTTGGCGGAGAAACTGCCTTACCTGCTTTATCAGACGGGGCAGGTGATGGAGATGGGGTAATAGGCGTGCCAGAAAAAGTCGGATTTTGCGTAACAGATTCTGGATAGGACACAGCTATTTCTGATTGTTGCTCTGTCTCAAAACGGCTAAAATCTATCTCTTTTGCAAGTTCTTGGGCCCGTGTGTAATAAAGATATGGCCGAATCTCCCCGGGTGGAGGGGTATCGCCGGGCTGATTCTGCCATTCTGCTATTTCGTTAAGAGTTTCGGTTGATGGAGGAGGGAGTGTTTGATAAGTACGAAGTTCGACAAATCTTAAGACTTCTTGGGTTTGCCCGTAGGCTTCAGGATATTTGGTAGCTACAGCCTGATCAAGCTTTATAACTTCGGCTGCAGGGAATTGACCTGAAGTAACAAGCTTGTCCAATTCTTCTCGAACATCATCCCGATTTGGCAGGGCGTAGAGCTTATCACTTTCTTCAGGCGTTATTAAACCTTGTTTTTTCAATTCCTGAATACTTACTGATAAATTTTCTGGAATAGCTGGTTGACCTAAGACATCAGCTGTTATATCCATCGCCTTTTCTGTGGCATCTATTATCTTTGTCCAAGAAGTGGATGCGTTCGGTGCAGATGTGATAGCCAAGCTTTGGGCAGCAACCGCGTGCGTTGCTGAGACCTCCTCAACTTTTACTACCAAATTTTCCGAACCTTGGACATTTTTGGAAGATAATGCTTGCGTATTTTGTGAGACGGTATCCATAGTGTTTTTGTAGATTGAAGCCGCGTTATTTGCAAGATCCGGTTTACCTTGGTCTATTAAAGTTTTGACTTCGCTTAACCTTTCGGAAGCAAATTCCAGACGCTGCAGCTCTTTTTGTACAGGATTAAACGTTAAAGCAAGCTGAATGTTTTCTGTAAAGATTTCAAAAGTATAAAGCGGATTTCCCGGCAGAATCCCCTGGGCTTGAGGAGGCATTGCATCTTTGGGGACAGTAGGTGCGGGCAATTCTTCAGAAGAGGAAAATGTGATCCCAAGCACTTCTTCTTTTACATTATAGTATGGACCCCAATCATAGTAAGAAGTAGGCGGTGATGCGGAAACAGAAGGCGCAGCTAATAAAAGCGCCAAAAGTAAAAAGAATACGATTGATAATATACGATGTAAATAATTTCGCTTTTTACAATCCATTCGGGCAGCTACTATTATATGGAACACTATTCCAAGAGCTTTGTCAAGACCCCTTGACATTTGTATATTCTTGAAATATACTTAATTAGTGAACAGATTGCCCAAACCATTAAGTTTTGAATGGGATAGAGGCAATATCGGCAAGAACCTTAAAAAGCATAAAGTAACAAATAAAAAGGCTGAAGAAATATTTTTTAATAGACCTTTAAAAATATTTCCAGATCAGAAGCATTCTCAAAAAGAAAAGAGATTCATAGTTTTGGGAATTACAAATGAATCGAGAAAGCTAGCGATAGTTTTTACTATAAGAGACCAAAAAATCAGAATAATCTCAGCAAGAGATCAAAATAAGAATGAAAGTAGCAGGTATGCAAAAAAATAAATTTAAGACAATTCCAAAATTCAAAAACGAAGATGAGGAGAGAGATTTTTGGGCTAAAGCAGATACATCGGAATATTTTGATTTTGATAATCCAGTAAAGCTTGATTTATCTGAATTAAAGCCGTCAACAGAGTCTATCTCTTTAAGACTGCCCTCTTTTTTACTGTCCCGTATTAAAGAACTTGCCAATAAAAAAGATGTACCCTATCAATCTTTGATGAAAATATTTCTGGCGGAAAAAGTGGAAGAAGCTCTCCGAAAAAGTTTAAAATGAAGCCGACCACTGGCTCAGAGGACAGGAATAATTTGACTTAAAAATTATTGCTGTGCGTTCGGAGGCGCTGCAGGCTTTATTTGTTTTAATGAAGAATCGAGTTTATCAACGGTATTTGTTAACTGTTGGACTGATTTTATAAATTCTACTTGAGTTGCAGTATTAGAATTGTTTGCTTGCATGATTCCACCTATTAACGAAATTAGCAATGCCAAAAAACCTACAAATAATACAACAAGAATGAACCAATTTGTGCCTCGGACAAAGTTTATGCCTTCTTTCAATAATTTAACTCCATCCTCAAGTTTTTCTATTCGTGCCAAAAGAGGTGAGGGATCAAAAGCTACGGGTTCATTTCTCCCCGCTGTTTGAGGTGCTTCTTCGTTTTCTTTGGGATTTATTTTTTTATCTTCTTCTGTCGCCATATACTAATAAAATCCTAAAATGGTTAATACCCTAGCGTTTGAATCCCATGTACCCGCAATGGATCTTCCTATGTAATTAAAAAGATTAAGGCCGCCAAAAGATGTCCCTTTATATATAGCTATACCCCTATTGAAAGGTACGCCGTTAATTGCAACATTGAATTTGGGTGTGATAGTTCCAGCTAGGGGGTCGTATTGAAAGATAACGCTAAAATTATAACGATTGACCATAGATGGTTTTATTATAGCAGTTTTAAGAGTTTTGTTAATAGGCGTTTTTTTCTTGACTTTTGAGGCTAAAAATGATAAAATAATATTTATGGAGAGCAATGAAAACATGCTAAAATCTACAATCGTTATGTGCGGAGAAAATTCAAATTTAACTACGACTTGTGCGAATTGCGAGCCTTGTCTGTTGACAAACGTGCCTTTTGATAGTAAACTGCAAAGCAGTTTACTATCCATTTAAGTACTTCTTTCTCGTGGTTGTTTCTTAATTCTTTTCTCCCCTGACCCTTCGATTTCGCTCGGGGTCTGCGCTCCGATTTCGGAGCTTGACACTTATTTTTTCCTGTGTTAAGATGGGAGTCGTGAACATCCCGCCTTGGCGGGAAGGCAAAAGATTATTTATGATAGCAAACAAAAATATTCTAACTCCCCGTTTGGGGCTTTTGTTGTCTTCTTAATCTTTTCCCTCTCACAATAAAATTCAAAAAATCAAGTGGATTCTTGGGGCCCGAAGTTTACCCGGTTGAACGCCTCGTTTGCAACGAGGAGGCAAGGGGTTCGATTCCCCTCGGGTCCACCCTTCGCTAACGCTCAGGGCAAGCTGTTCGAAAGAATAGTTTACAATGAGGAGCGAAGCGACGAATTGGCTCTTTGACAAGTGAAGAGAAAAATGTTTTCCCCCGATTCGATCGGGGGTAAATACTACTCATTAATGCCAATAATGGATGCCTTGGAGGCTTTGGCCGAGGAAGGACGCATACGGCGGCGATACTCGTCGGGTAGGTGCCATAAACCTATAATCCGGCGGTTTCCGAATGGGGAAACCCATCCCGATTTATCGGGATAACCAAGCGTGAAGTTAGTCCCGATTTATCGGGATTATATTAGCGTTTGGTTGGGTACGGCGTGAACTGAAACATCTTAGTAACGCCAGGAAAATAAATCAAATGAGATTCCCTAAGTAGCGGCGAGCGAAAGGGGAAGAGTCTAAACCGAGCGAGGCATTTTGCCTCGCAGTGAATAGTTATTAGTGCTTAGTTATTAGTTCGATTGAATTAATAATTTATAACTCGTAACTTGTAATTGCGAAGCAGTATGCTTCGCTTGGGGTTGCAGGACTGCATAGTAGGATCAGTTGAGGGTAGAAGAAAGCGCCGGAATTGCGCTGCCAAAGAGGGTGAAAGTCCCGTACTCAAAACCCGAGACTGCCTCGCAGTTTCCTAAGTACCATGGGGTACGATAAAACCCTGTGGGAATCTGGGACGTCCACGTTCCAAGACTAAATACCAAAGTCTACCGATAGTGAACTAGTACCGTGAGGGAAAGGTGAAAAGCACCCCGGAAGGGGAATGAAATAGACCTGAAATTATTGGCTAACAAGCAAGCGAAGCATTCGCTGTCGCTCATTGCTTCTAAAAGTAAAAATTAAATATTAAAAATAAAAAATACATATAAAAAATTAAAAAATTCTATTTTCTATTTTATATTTTATCTTTTATTTCGGAGCAGCGAGCGATAGCGAGATGTGACGCTGTGCCTATTGAAGAATGAACCGGTGAGTTATCCTTTTGTGCATTAGTCTAAGTCTGCTTTGCAGACGAAGGCGTAGTGAAAGCAAGCTCTAATCGAGCAACATTAGCACATGGGGATAGACCCGAAACCGGGTGAGCTAACCTTGGGCAGGGTGATGGTCGATGAAAGTCGATCGGAGGCCCGAACCCGTATCTGTAGCAATAG
>MFNM01000007.1 GCA_001782085.1 Candidatus Levybacteria bacterium RIFCSPHIGHO2_01_FULL_37_33 | reverse complement strand
GCAAGTTGGCGGAACTCCCTAAAATCAATAATCCCATTTTGGGATTATACCACAATAGGATATATGATACAAACAAGTATGAGCAAGTCAGTTTACTCAAAAGAATACAAAGCCATCATAGGACGCCTAAAAACGGTGCGTATTGAGGCCGACCTATCCCAGCAGGTGGTAGCCGATAAACTCGGCAAACCGCAATCCTATATTTCAAAAATCGAGTCAGGCGAAAGGCGGCTTGATGTTGCCGAAATGAAGAAATTTGCAGTAATTTATAATAAGCCCGCTGATTACTTTTTGAAATAATATGCCGCGACACTCCTCAACAGAACTTGATTATCGCACCCTACTTGGACAGTACTCCTGGGTGGCTGAACGCGACCATAATTGCATTTTAAGTCCCGATAGCGACGGGCTGCTTTGCGGATTATTGATGTCTCATTATTTGGGGTGGAAAATTCGTGGATTTTACGACGGAAAGGTTCTCGCGATTAAGGAAGACGTGAACCCACAGGATTGTATTTTTCTAGATATGGAAATATTCCGTCCGAACATTCGTAGCGTCGGGCAGCACATGGTCATGTATGATAAGGCGGACTTACCCTCCAATTGGAGCAATTTCAATAACTGTATTGCGGCAAATAATTTGAGGAATTATGATTTCAAGAACGATTTCAAATTGAAATATCCTCTTGGAACAGTTCACGTGCTGCTTTCAATTTTAGGGCAAGATCGAACCATCCCCATCCCAAAAAGTGCGGTAAGCCCACTATTGTACACCGACGGAACTTTCAAAAATCAGTTTAACTATCCTGAAAATTGCTTAAGTTGGTTAGATTTCTTGGGAGCGAATAATACAAACAGCCCCTTGCAAAAAGTATTTTTAGATCGGCATTACTCAACATATGAATTGATGGTTGAATTAAAAGATTTATTTTCACAAATCAATGTTATTGGTGGTGGAAAACGTGGCGGTGATAAAATCAAGATTTCTGATTCCCGAGGAAATATTGCCAATATTGATTCTCGGACTCACCAATTAAAACCAGCGACCAAAACGCAAGCCGAGACATTTTTGAGAATGCTTGCAGACAAAACGGGATGGACATTTACACCCGCTCATTGGTCATGGGGACCATATCAAACCACTCGATTTAGAAAAGGCAGCGTAAAACCAGGAAAAGCGCGCTACAATGCTCTCCTTGCTCAAAATCCCATATCCCTTGCGATTATCAGCCGGAACAGCATCGAATATACGATAGACGGAGACAAGGTACTTTAAAGCAATTTATTTTGCGAAGACGAGACGCATTCTTCTTTCATGCGCTTCTCTGCGATTGAACAATATTCGGGTGCAATATCAATGCCAATATAGTTGTATCCAAGATTTTTTGCCGCAACGGTTGTTGTTCCACTTCCCACAAACGGGTCGAGTACCACTCCGTTTTTTGCCGCAAAACAACTGATAAAATCGTAAGGAAGTTGATTAGGATAAGTCGCGGGGTGTTGGTGTTTCAGACGACTTCCGTCTCCAGCAGTCAGGTATTCCCAAATCGTCCCTCGACATTTCATCGGGTTGATTTTAATTGAGCGGGTCGCTATACGAATACCATTTGTGAGACGAGTGCCGCCCCCGGTCATTGTTTTGCCGCCATGTTTTGACGGTATTTTCAGATGTTCTTTATTGAAATGTCGAGGTCGTTCACCCTTTAAAAATACTGGGATATACTCATGATCCACTCGAAATCGTTTATTCCACCATGCGCCCTCTGCACCATATTTTCGATAAATCACTGTTTCAAAAAGTTTAAAACCAAAGCTATCACACCAATCAATAATAGTTCTAAAAGATGTTAATGATTTTCCAAAGTTTTTTGTTTGATCTTGAATTACCATAACGGCTACTCCGCCATCTTTAAGAACGCGGTGTATTTCCTTACCTGCCACGTGTAAATCAAGAGAAAATCCTTTATAGTCCCGCACAGCGTCATACGGCGGAGATGTGACTACAATATCTACCGAATTTGACGGGAATCTTTTCATTATCTCTATCGCATCGCCGCAAAGAATTTTATTTAGCGGCAATTCGCTATATTTTTGGATTTCTTTATATTCGGGAAATTGTATCGGCGATCTTGCTTCTTCGCGGATAACATCAAGCACTATTCCTTGAATGGAAATATCCCGCCCATTTCTAAAAATAAGCGGTTCCATATTTTTGTTCGCCGGTTGTAGGCGGATATGCCCCCTCTCTTTGTAAAATTTCTTTAAGGTTGCTTCGTGATTGTCTATGAGAGCTACTACCTTTTGTCCGTTTTCGGCTGTTTCCTGCTGACGCACCAAAACCACATCGCCATCGTTTATATTTTCATCAATCATACTGCTCCCGACCACGCGGAGAGCGTAAACTTCTGACGAAGACGGAATTTTGCTTTTGGGAACAGCGATCATCTCTTTATTTTGTATTGCCTCTATTGGCTGCCCGGCGGCGATAGTCCCTAAAAGCGGAATTTTTACCATTGTCTCACGTCCAAACGCTTCAATAGACCGAGGTTTGTTTTCTTCTTTGGATAAAAGCCCTAAATCGCGAAGTTTAGAAACGTGAAAATGAGCCGTTGAAACTGACGAGAGTTTTAATTTCTTGCGTATTTCGTCAAGAGAGGGGGCATATCCCTTACGTTCCTGATAATCGGTTATAAAATCGAGGACTTGTTTTTGCCTTTTGGTTACCATAGTGATATTATAGAAAATAAATCGAAAGTGTAAAGGGGTAGTTATCCACACCACCATATGAACAACAATCTAAAAATAATTCAAAATACCTTCAGACCGATTAAACCCCTCGAAGGCAAAAGTAATTATAAAAGGTATTTTAGAATAGAGAAGGACGGTTCTGTTAAGGAAAGAATTTTCCTGAACGTGCCAGATATTTCACTGCGGGAAGAAATAATTTGTAAACACTATTTATCATTTCTGGTGCGGAATTTTATTCAAAATCCAGTAGGAATAAATTTTACAGCCAGAGATAATCCTTGGGATTTTGGTGTTGAATTAAGCAATGGGTTATTATTCAATGTTGAAATAATCTCTGTTGCAGACAATCGATGGTTGCATGAAAAAATGAAAAGAGAAGAGGAATTTGAAAAAATCGTTGTGAGAAAGTTTGTACCTCTTCGGAAGCTCAAAAAAATTCACCTATGGTTCGGGGGTGAAAAATCTCAACAAGCCATAAAAAAGGCCGAGAAAGAATCTATTAAGGCTCCCGAGCAAATCACAAATCCTTTTTATGATGAACACGGAAGAATTTATATTAGCGACTCAAAAGATGAGCCTAAATCTTTGTCTGATTTAATTATAGAATCTATTGAAAAGAAAATTTGTAAAAACCATAATAATATTGAAAATACGATCTTAATAATTGATAACAGAACTAGTAGATTTGAGATTGAAGATTATCGTAAAGCAATAAGTAAGTTAGAATCGGAAGCAAAACTTACGAATGTCAATTTTCCAGAAGTTTATTTTTATACTGGATACTATTCTGATAACGATGGGAATAATGCAGAATACTCGTTTGCGCCCATTAAATTACCACAAGAAAAATGGAGTCAGTTGAGAAGAAAAATAGAGTCTAAGGATATTGTTTTGAATGAAAGTGGCATAGCTTACTCATAATCGCCGCCAAAAAATTCTCCCGCCCACGCGAGGACGGCTCGGCAGGAGAGGGTTAGGGGGAGGAATGCCGAGCCGTCCGAGCGGAGAGAAAAGAGGCCGGCCCCGCCGCCTGCTCGGTCAGAGCAGAGCCAAGCAAAACATTCTTTTCCTTTTAGAAGAAAAAATTGGGCGCGCGCGAATCAGGAAAAGCGAAGAAAACTTTTTTGTGGGGCGTGCCGGTCTCCGGCACGGCGGCGGGGCGGCTTCATTCGTCGGGGGTTTCCCGAAAATGCGTTCGGATTTCGTTCAGGGTGTGGAGCCAGATTGGACGATGTGTTGAATTTTACTCTAAACCTGCTAGACTAATACAGAGAAAAAGAAGGGGGTGACCAAGTGGCTGCGCCGAAATTTACGGTTGGGCAAGAAGTTAAGATCGTTAAACTGCTGGATACGCTAACCAGCAGGGAGCTCATTGGCAAGGAAGGAGTGATTCGAGAGATCGACCAGCTTGCGAACGGAGCTTTCAACTACGACGTTGATGGCCACTATATGCACGAGGAAGAGCTGGAGGCAGTGGGCTAACAAAACACTTTCAAAGGAGGTAGTGCATGACAGCACGTGCCCTTGACCAGGAAATGCTTCAGTTCTTTGAGGCAGAGCTTCTTAACCCGGGGTTTCCAGATCCTGACGCAAAGACCGAGTTCTTTGTTTTCACGCAGGCGTCCAACACGGAGAACCGGGTTGCAGCGTTTAAACTCCTCCAGAAACATCGACCAGGTGTGGCAAAAGCCATCCTGAAAGAGGCAGCTTGGATGTACTGGGGAGAACTCCCCGAGTGGGTGAGGCAGGTTTCGTGAAACTTGCCTTTTTCTTTTTCACCAATCGCCAAGTAGGCGGTTTTTTGGTAGATGGGTGAAAAACTTGACAGATAGTGGTGGTGTAGTATTCTAAAATTAGAAAGGAGGTGGCACAATGTGCTACACATGTATCCTGCATGTAGAGGACAAGCGGAGACGGGATGAGCAGATGCTGTCGATCGACAAGCCACATCCCCCGTTCGGCTTCCATGTCGACGTCATTACTCCCCTCGGGAGCGGTATCCCCGGAGTGCAGAAGTTGCGCCTAGGTCCAAACGGCGAGATCCTCACCGAGGACTTCCACCTCAAGGGTGGATTCAAGATCTAGCCCGCAACCTCAAGGTTTGCCAGTTGTCCTTTAACAACTGGCTCTTTTATTTCACCAAACAGATTTTGGCTTCATCCAGCCCAGGGAGTTCACTAGGTTAAGTTTGGAATATAGATATACCCTTTGTGTCGTTGGATAACGGTTCTAACGTTGTTCACGATGTGGAGCCAAATAGGATGATACGAGTTCTCCTTGCTTTCTAGGGAGCGGGTGCTACAATATAATTATTAGCACCTCACCCTTAGAATGAACATTATATTCAGCAAACATTCCCTCTTGAAACTTGGCCAGCGCAATATATCCAGAGAAAAAGTAGTACAAACTCTTTAGAGTCCTGACTATATTCTTCCTTCATATATTGGTAGAATGAGAGCGTACAAGAAGTTCGGCAAGCTTTACTTGAAGGTCATTTTCAAACGAGAGAAAGGCGATATCCTCGTGATAACCCAGTATTGGGAAGAAAAATTTCAACCGCCAAAAAACATATGAGAATAGATTACGATCCAAAAGTAGATGCGCTCAACATCACTTTCCGTAAAGGAAGGGTAGGAAAGACCGTTGAGTTGGCTCCCGAAGTTAATCTCGACCTTGACTCTAAAGGGAGGCCTTTGTATTTGGAGGTTATTGGTGCTGCTGAGAAGTTTGGTAAAAAGCATCTCTTTACTATACAATTCAAGAATTTGAAGGCAGTGGCCACCTAAAGGATTTCAAAAAATCGCCAAACAGGCGGTTTTTTGATAAGTATTAGACGCTTAGCTTCTAACATTCCTCGCAGGTTTTACATTGTAGATTTTGATAATGTATTGGTAGGTATTGACAAGTTTTGGTAGATTTAATACAATATCTATATGAGAATGAAGCAAGACAAAA
>MFNM01000006.1:2104-5054 GCA_001782085.1 Candidatus Levybacteria bacterium RIFCSPHIGHO2_01_FULL_37_33 | reverse complement strand
AGAATGGTCAAAATTAAGTCTTTGGATTTGTTCAATTGCTTGAGGAATTTTTCTTGTTAAATTCAAAAGCAAAGCAAATGTGTGTTCTGCAACGGTGCTGCTTCCGTATTCGGGCACATTTGAAACAGCGATATTTTTGCTCTTGCAATATTCAACATCAATATGATCAAAACCCGTTGACCTGGTCACAATCAACTTAAGATCTGGGAGCTTATCTATGATGTCCTTATTGATATTTGAAGAAATAAATGTAGAAATTATTTCCGCATCAGAATAGGATGAGACGTTTTCAGATTTAAGATCTTCTTCGGTAAATACGGCGTCCTGCAAATTTTTTTGAAGCAGATCCTTTTCCCATTCGGCAATTTCAAAGATGACTGTCTTCATAGATAAAATCTTAAGTACTAATTTAGTCTAGCATAAAGTAAATAATTGATGTACGATAATATTATGGATAAAAAATTAATTGTTTGGTTTAAAGATGTTGACAAAAATGATATAGGACTCGTTGGAGGAAAAGGAGCTAATTTAGGTGAGATGACCAAGTCAGCTTCCCGGTTCCTCAAGGATTTATTGTAACTTCGGAAGCTTACTATCAATTTATAAAAGAAAATGCTTTGAGTCAAAAAATAAGAGAAAGTCTGGAAAAGGTAAATTATGAAGATTCAAATGATCTAAATAGAGCTTCCAGAGAAACGAAAGACTTAATTATTCAAGGGAGTCTTTCTGAGGAGCTAAAAACTGAAATTATAAATTCCTACAAAAAACTTATTGAAGATTTCCAAGGTGAACTTGTTGCTGTCAGATCTTCTGCCACTGCCGAGGATTTGCCTAATGCTTCATTTGCCGGACAGCAGGAAACTTTTCTTAATGTAAAAGGCGAAGAAAATTTATTGCAAAAATTAAAAGAAGCCTGGGCTTCTCTATTTGATGCACGCGCTATTTTTTATAGAAAAGAAAATAATTTTGATCATTTCAAAGTCGGCATTGCGATCCCGGTTCAAAAAATGGTCGAGTCGGATGCCTCAGGCATTATGTTTACCCTTGATCCTGTCACCAATGATAATTCCAAAATTGTCATTGAGGCAATCTTCGGACTAGGGGAACTGATTGTCCAAGGAGCAGTAACGCCTGATCATTACGAAGTCGCTAAGGACTCTATGAATATTGTAAATAAAAAGATTTCGACTCAAACTGTTCAACTCGTAAAAGAAGGCGACATTGATAAAGAAGTCCAGATTGATTCTGAAAAAGGAAATCTGCAGAAAATAACTGATGGAGAGATTCTTAAACTGGCAGAATTGGGGAAAAAGCTTGAAGAACATTATCAATTTCCTCAGGACAGTGAATGGGCTATAGAAAAAAATAATGTTTATCTGGTTCAAACAAGACCGATTACGACTATCAAATCAACCGAACAAAGAGATACCCCCACAGAGGAAATAAATCTTCCTATTATCTTAAAAGGTGACCCGGCCAGTCCCGGAATAGCCTGCGGTCCTGTCAAAATTCTTCAAAGCGCGCAGGAAATCGACAAAGTGGTTGAAGGCGATGTTCTCGTTGCTCCTCAGACTAATCCAGATTTTGTTCCGGCTATGAAAAAGGCGGTCGCTATTGTCACAGACAAGGGCGGTCGAACTTCTCATGCCGCAATTGTCTCACGGGAAATCGGAATTCCGGCAGTTGTCGGGACAGGAGAAGCAACAGTAAAACTTAAGGAAGGCATGGAGATTACTGTCAATGGAGCAACCGGAGAGATCTATGAAGGACATTACGAAAAAAAGGAAACTGCTGTAAAAATTGATCAAAATATCCAAACCAAAACAAGAGTTTATGTAAATTTAGGAGAACCGGAATTTGCCGATAAAATTGCTCAGCGCCATGTTGATGGAGTGGGACTACTTCGTGCAGAATTTATAATGGCGGGTATCGGAAAGCACCCAAAGAAATTCATTAGTGAGAATAAGCAAAATGAATTTATAGATAAGCTTGCCGAGGGACTTGAAAAATTTTGTCAAGTCTTTAATCCCCGCCCGGTAGTTTACAGGGCATCAGATTTTAAGACTAATGAATATAGAAATCTTGAAGGAGGTGCTGATTTTGAACCTGAAGAACCAAATCCAATGCTTGGCTATCGAGGCGCATATAGGTATATAAATGATCCTGATGTTTTTAAACTTGAACTTGAGGCAATAAAAAAAGTAAGGAACGAAAAAGGGCTTAAAAATCTCTGGCTTATGATTCCCTTTGCCAGAACTGTTGATGAGCTAATTAAGGTTAAGGAAATTATTGACTCATCAGATCTTAAGCGATCGGAGGATTTCAAGCTTTGGATGATGGTTGAAATCCCTTCAAACGTGATTCTTCTTGAAGATTTTATAAAAGTTGGCATTGACGGTGTGTCAATAGGATCTAATGATCTAACAATGCTTATTCTTGGAACAGATCGGGACAACAATCTGGTGGCTAAGGAATTTAACGAAGAAGATCAGGCAGTTCTCTGGGCGCTTGAAAGAGTTGTAAAGACTGCACGGGAAAACAATATTACATCCTCTCTTTGCGGGCAGGCAGCCTCAACTTATCCAAAGCTTTTGGAAAAACTTGTCAGCTGGGGCATCACCAGTGTTTCGGTTTCCCCTGATATGATAGATAAAACCCGGGAAGAAATTTCTGGCTTTGAAAAATAAACAAACGGAAATTTTTATTAATTATCGGGTATAGTAAAAAGCGACATTTTGCGAACCCCCTCCGGTGACATAGACGTCACAAAATCTGTCAGCATTGTCGGCTCCGCTACTGTTTCGACAGCCTGAGGCAGAGGAAAATTTGTAAGTAACTCCTGCGGATGTGAAAGAGCTTGGAGCATCAATCCGTGTGCTTATAGTACTTGAGGAAGTTTTGAAATAATAAGTTGTGCCTCCAAATCCTTTACTGTAAGCATCAGTAATAA
>MFNM01000006.1:0-2097 GCA_001782085.1 Candidatus Levybacteria bacterium RIFCSPHIGHO2_01_FULL_37_33 | reverse complement strand
GCATCAGTAATAACAGCTCCGGCAACAGGAGAAGATTTTACATTAAGAGTATTAGTGCTGGGAGTTGAAGCAGAATATGTGAATGTTACAGTTTGTGTTTCTCCGCCCACAACATAAACATCGCAGAATCTATCCGTATTATCTGCTCCACCACTATTCCGGCAGCCTGAGGCAGATGAAAAATTATACTTTATCCCGCCGGTTATAAAGCTTGAAGGAGCATCAAGTCTAGTGTTCATCGTGCTTGAAGATGTTTTGGTATAGTTTGTAGTTCCGTTTAGACCTCTGCCAAAAGCATCAGTAATAACAGCTCCGGCAACAGGAGAAGATTTTACATTAAGAGTATTTAGAGCAGGGGTGACATAGGCAACCGGGGTGTCTATAGTTCCTCCAAACTCCTGCGCCCAGTACCATCCAAAAGATGAATTAGAATTATAAGCCCGGTAAAGTCCGACTGCTGTAAATTCTGGCTTTAATAAAAGCTTATTATGTTCCACTGATGCCTTCCAACCTTCCAATACTGCAGAAGCGGTTTGATAACCGGCTGCTAAATTTTCTCCTTTCCACGTATTATATGTATAACCGAAATCATTCATTCGTCTGTAAGGATCCCGACCTAGTGAATCTGTATGACCAAAGTAATTATTGGAAGCCATATCGTTTGACATCCACTTAGCAACTTCGGTTAATATAAGAGACGGTGTTAAGGCAGGAAGACCATTTAGTACTCTGTAATAATTTAGAAGAGTTAATAAGCTGACGATCTCTGAATCAACCGTATAGGATTGCGCTCCTGCAGATCCCGAGCCGGAAACGAGGGATTTTGGAGCAAGAGGAGAAGTGCTTGAAGGAGCAGAAGAATAAGATGTACCGACACTGGGCGCAACTGCCGCCCTTGGATTAAAAACTAAATATGTACTTACGATTGAAGGAGTCGCAATGGCAATAAGGATAATTGTTGCGATAGAAAGTCTGCTTAACTTATCAAGCGAGAGAAACCATTCCCAGATTAACCTAAATATATTTTGCTTTCGTGAATTCTCTTCATGTTTGGAGTCTACTGAAATAATTTTGGCCATTTATTCCCTCTAAAACAAGTTTCTCCTAAATGAAACTGAATGTCAAGATTTCTTAATCTTACTGTTAGGAAACTTTGAAAAATGGACTGGTTTAACTTTCAAGACTGGATTGTTTAAAACAAGATAAAGGATAAAAACTTTTATACACTAATTGATTCTGGTACCATATACGAGCCTCAACGGTATTTTTTGTTTCATTTGGCGCTAGATGAATTAAAACTTCTTCATAGGGAGGCACTTTAGGTATTTGTATTTCAAAAGAGTAGATAGAGATCTTTCTGTATCCGTTAGTTATTCTTTTTTCCCACTCTTCGATCTCAAAAAATGCAACTTTCATATATTAATTCTTTTCTATCTTAGAAATACGAAGCAATGTTCTTACCACAGCATCTGGATTAAGACTGATAGACCCAATTCCGCACTTAACAAGGAATTCAGCAAACTCTATGGAATCAGACGGACCTTGTCCGCACAAACCAATATATTTTTTTCTTTGATTGCATTTTTCGATCACATTTTTAATAAGTATCCTGACCGCCTCATTGTTTTCATTTCCTACTTGTGCAACTGTATTAGAATCTCTGTCCAACCCCAAAGTTAACTGTGTAAGATCGTTTGATCCAATGGAATACCCGTCTACTAAATCTAAAAATTCATCAACCAAAATAGCATTAGATGGAACTTCACACATCATATAAACCCTGAAATGGGGGCACTGTTCAACTTCTTTATAACATTCCCTATTGTGACTAACGTCTCTTCTTAATCCGCCCTCTTCCATAATCTTTAATACCTTTATCAATTCGTCTGGGGTTCTTACAAAAGGAATCATCGCAACTACATTTAAGAGACCGATCTTCTCCCTTACTCTTTTAAATGCTTTAAGTTCCAGACGGAATGCGTCGGAAAATTTTTTATCATAATATCTAGATGCTCCGCGCCAACCAAGCATAGGATTTTGCTCTACAGGCTCATATAGTTCTCCTCCCAAAAGACTTTTATACTCATTTGATTTAAA
>MFNM01000005.1 GCA_001782085.1 Candidatus Levybacteria bacterium RIFCSPHIGHO2_01_FULL_37_33 | reverse complement strand
CTACAAGTTTTCTTCGAAAAAAAGGTTACAAAATAATTGAAAGAAATTTTAGAAAAGGGTATGGGGAAATAGATATAATTGCTCTGAAGAGCAAAACATTGATTTTTGTTGAAGTTAAAACAAGAGTTTCAATTAATTTTGGTGCACCTTTTGAAGCGATAACCCCCTGGAAGTTAAAATCTCTGATAAAAACTGCTCAATTCTATAAGAGTTTTCACCCCGCATTGCCTCAGTCTCTAAGAATAGATGCCGTTTCCGTAAAATTGTCAAATGATAACAGTGTTGAGAAGATAGAGCTTTTGGAAAATATAAGCGGATTTTAGTTATTCTTTATTTCCCGTATCTTATCTCGCAGCAAAACGGCAGTTTCAAAATCCAGTTCTAAAGCGGCTTTTTTCATTTCTTTCCCAAGTTTTTTGATTAGCATTTCTCTCTCATCGGGCAAAAGTACTTCTTTTTTATTTAAATAAAGAAGTAAATCAATCGTTTTTTCTTTTTCCTCTCCTTTTGCTACAAGCTTTTCCCTTATTTCTTTTTCTATATTTTTGGGTGTGATTTTATGTTTTTTATTGTAAGAAAGCTGGACATTTCTTCTTCGATTAACTTCTTTAATAGCTTCTCTCATCGAACCCGTTGTGCTATCTGCATAAAGAATTACTTCGGAGTCTATATGTCTTGCCGCCCGTCCCATTGTTTGAATAAGAGAGGTCTTACTTCGCAAGAATCCTTCTTTATCGGCATCTAAAATAACAACAAGAGAAACTTCGGGCAGATCGAGCCCTTCCCTAAGCAAATTAATTCCCACAATCACGTCATATTCTCCCAATCTTAATTTATCTAATACGTCTTGTCTTTCTAAAGTCGCGATATCTGAGTGTAAGTATGATACTTTTATTCCTTTTTCTTCAAGGTAAGAAGAGAGATCCTCCGCCATTCTTTTTGTAAGTGTTGTAACCAAAACCCTTTCTTTTTTTAATGCCCTTTTTAAGATTTCCTTCATTAGATCATCTATTTGATTTTTTGTTGACCTAATTTTAATTTTTGGATCAAGCAGCCCTGTTGGCCTAATTAACTGTTGAGCAACCGCATCTCTATATTCTTTTGCCAGCGATAACTCGTAATCATTTGGGGTTGCGCTAATATAAATTAATTGAGGCGCTCTTGAACTAAACTCATCATATTTTAATGGCCTGTTATCAAGGGCCGATGGAAGTCTAAATCCGTAATCTATCAGCACTTCTTTTCTTGCCCGATCGCCATTGTACATACCTCTTATTTGAGGAAGCGTAATGTGTGATTCGTCAATAAGACATAACCAATTGTTACTAACCGCTTCTTTAAAATAATCAAGAAGAGTGTACGGAGCGTCTCCCGGTTTTCTTCCGTCGAAATATCGGGAATAGTTTTCGATTCCGTTTACATATCCTATTTCTCTTATCATCTGCAAATCAAAATTTGTCCGCTGAGCCAACCGGTGAGCTTCCAGCAACCTATTGCTGTTTTTAAGCTCATCGACTCTTAAACTTGTGTCTTTTCTAATTTCCTTGAAAACATCGTTATAAGTTCTCGGATCGGTCATGTAATGTTTTGCAGGATAAATTACCGTTCCTTCCAGGGGGATTACCTTATTACCGGTTAAAGGATTGAATTCCGTCAGCTCTTCTAAAAAATTATCTGCTATGTCAATTTTTATTCCATAGTCGGAATAAGCCGGGTATACGTCTATGGCTTCTCCCCGCAAACGATATGTTCCGCGCGCAAATCCGTAGTCATCTCTATCGTATTGAAGATCAGACAATCTTAAAATTACACTCTTCCTATCAATCTTCATTCCCTTTTTAAGCTCCAAAACAAATTTTCCATACTCAACGGGAGATCCCAAATTATAAATACAGGAAACAGAAGCAACTACTATAACATCTTTTCTCGTAAGTAAACTGGCTGTTGCAGAAAGCCTCAGCTTATCTATTTCTTCATTTATTTCCGTTTCCTTTTCTATGTATGTGTCTGTCTGAGGAATATAAGCTTCAGGCTGATAGTAATCATAATAAGAAACAAAATAACAAACCGCATTATTTGGAAAAAAGTCTCTAAATTCCTGATAAAGCTGGGCCGCTAAGGTTTTATTATGGGAAACTACAAGGGTAGGCTTCTGAACCTTTTCTATTACATTGGCAAGCGTAAAAGTTTTTCCACTCCCGGTTACCCCAAGAAGAACCTGATGTTTTATATTATCAAGAACATTTTTTGTTAACTTATTTATTGCTTGCGGCTGATCTCCCGTAGGTTTAAATTTAGATACGAGTTTAAATTTCATAACTTTGAATATTCTACCATAATTAACTACATCTGAGACAGTTTGTACAACTTTGTCATATTGACATTGTTCTAATTTTTTTCGTATAAATTACTAGTACTTCGATATTCTCAGTATGCGAAGCGAAGTCGAATGAATATGGCCGGGGTAGTTTACAAAAAAGAAAGAGAACTTCTCGAATACCTTGCGCAATTTCAGGCGCAGTACGGATACTCTCCAACTTTAGCGGAACTGGCTAAGGCGACAAACCATCGCAGTAAGTCAACCATCCACGCGCTTATAAGATCATTAGTGGAAAAAGGATACATTCAGAAAGTAGAGGGAAACACGAGAGTTCTTAAGATTATAGAAGACAAGGTGAGAATGTCGTTTAGAGGAGTTCAACCGTCAATAGAGGTTCCCTTAATGGGTTATATAGCGGCAGGCAGGCCTTTAGAGCCTCATTCTGATCCAAACGCCACGTTTCAGGTATCTGCTTCTATGATTTCGGGGAAGCAAGCCTCCTATATTCTTCAGGTAAAAGGAAGCTCTCTTATCGAAGATGGAATTTTAGATGGCGACTATGTAGTAATAGAAAAAGTCGTGGAGATTTCAAATGGAGATATCGTTGTGGCAATCGTAGACGATAATTTGGCAACTCTTAAGAAATATTATAAGGAAAATGGAAGAGTTATTCTAAAACCTGCAAACTCAGAAATGGAACCAATTTATCCTAATTCTCTAACAGTGCAGGGAAAAGTTGTTGGCGTGATTAGAAAGTTTTAATTATTTTTTTCTCAATTTAATAATCTTCATTCTATGGGAATTTTGTATGTTGTATCAACACCGATCGGGAATTTACAAGATATAGGAATAAGAGCAATTAAAATTTTAATAGAGACTGAAATAATTGCCTGTGAGGATACAAGAAAGACCGGGGTACTTCTTAAAAGAGCGAGAGAATATTACTCTAAAATTTTTTCAAATGAAAATAGTTTTAAAAAAAATCGGCTAATTTCTTATTACGAACAGAATGAGGAAAAGAGAATATTTGAAATTATTAGTTTATTAAAAGACGGAAGTAATGTTGCGCTTGTTTCTGACAGCGGAACTCCTGCAATTTCCGATCCGGGGTTTAAATTGATTAGGGAATGTACTAAGGAAAATATAAAAATAGAATCAATTCCAGGACCCTCATCTGTAATATCGTCTCTTGTTGTATCCGGGCTTCCTACAGATAAATTTTTATTTGCCGGTTTTCCCCCAAAAAAGCCCGGCAACAGACTAAAATATTTTGAAAAACTTAAAAGAAGTAAAGATGATTTTAGGGAAACTCTAATAATTCTTGAGGCGCCTCATAGACTCATAAAAACCTTGTTGGAAATAAAAAATATTTTTGGAGATATAGACGCGGTAATTACAAGAGAATTAACCAAAGTTTTTGAGGAGATAAAGCGCGACAAATTATCAAATTTAATTGCGTATTATAGTACAAAAACCCCAAAAGGGGAGTTCATAGTACTTTTGTAAACCTATTTACTTAGCTGTTCTTTAAAATAGTCAACCCAGGGTATAAGGCTTGGATCCTGCCCATAGAGAAGTGCCAAATACAAAGAAAGATATCCCCCAAAAGCTAATGTATTTAAAACCTGTGATATTTTAGTAGATCCCTGTGGATTGTATTCTAGAAATTCCACATTATTTTTCCTAATTACATCTTTTGTTAGGTCAAATCTTTTTTTAATCAGTCCCGAATATAAATCCGACGTAATAAAGACTATTTTTATTTTTTTATCTGGCGGATTTTTTAATCCCTCCATCAAATGATGGTTAAGCTCAGGAATTTCTTCAAACGCAGAAAAACTTTTTGAGGTTTCATTAAATTGATTTCTTAAAATATGAGCATTTCCATTAAGAAATTCTGCGCAAAAAACTAAGGGGATATACCCTGCCAAAGATTTTGCGATAGAAATAGATTCGTTTTTAATTTCGGGGATAGAGGATTTCAATTCTTCAGCTGATTTTAAAAATTCGTCATCGCTTAAGTTAATAAATCCGAGTTTTTTTAACATGAAAAAAAAACCTAAGACCATGTAACCAGTTCCAAGCCTGGGTTGCCCAGAAGGGTTAAATTTCGGCTCAAAAACCAAGTTTGGATAATTATTAGTTTTTAAAAATTCAGAAAGTTTTCCGCCGGTTGTTATTCCGGAAATTTTCAGATTCTTATTTTTTGCTTCCTCCCCGCAGGTCAATACTTCTTCGGTTCCACCAGAGTAGCTAGATAAAATAATAAGTGTCTTCTCGTTTACAAAAGAGGGCAAGTTGTAGTCATTGTTAGAATAAATTGGAACTTTTAGCTCATCTTTGAATAAGGCTTGGGCGATATACCCTCCGTAAGCCGAGCCTCCCATCCCGCACAAGACAACATTTTCTATAATTTTGTATTCTTGAGGGAAATTGATCTCCTCCCTCCATATTTGTTCACACTGATTGGGAAACATTTCTGTAGATCCATAAACATTTTTTGGATCCAGCTTTCTAATCTCTTCTAAATTTGTTAAATCAATCATATTAGCTATTTAATATCTTAATTAATTCATTATGAATTAATCCGTTACTAGATACAATATCATTATCAGAAATTGTAGATAGCTGGTTTTTAAAGTTGGTAACTTTCCCACCGGCTTCAGCTACAATTATCATTGATGCCGCTCTATGCACAGGCGGAACTCTTATTTCAAAATGTCCATCAATTTTTCCCATTGCAAGTCTTGTTATTTGATAGGGATATGAGCCTCCAATTCTAATATATTCGCATTTGGAAATAACCTTTTCAATATATTTAAATTCGTCTAATCTTTTCTTTGAATTAGCTCCAAAATCGGAACCTAACATTGAATTTGAGAACGAGGATGTTTTGGAAACTCTAATTTTTTTACCGTTCAAAAAAGCGCCTTTACTTTTTTCCGCCCAAAATAATTCATTTAGCACAGGGATATAAGCAACCCCTAACACCACTTTTCGTTATACGTCAATCCTATTGAGATGCCGAATTCAGGAAGATTATGAATAAAATTAAAAGTTCCGCATAAAGGATCTGCATACCATTTGTAATTATCTTTGCCCTTCACTTCTCCGAATTCTTCCCCAAAAAATCCGTGATTTGGAAAGTTCTTCCTGGTAATTTTACGAATTAATAACTCAGATTTTTTATCTGCCTCAGTAACCTTATCAACTGGACCCTTTGCGGATATAATACCAGTCTTACCAGCTGAAAAAAAAGATAATAAAACTTTTCCTGCTTCAATAGCTGCTGTTTTCGCGATTTCTAGCTCACTCATGAAAATTTAATTTTTAAATTAATTAAATACTTCTACTTTTATATCTGCAAGTATCTTATCGAAGATTTTAGCAATAGATTGCTCTAACACTTTAGCCTCTATGTTTAATACCTCTTTTGTTTTTTCTTTAAGATTTCCTTTAACCATAGTATAGTATTTCATTTTGGGTTCGGTTCCGGATGGCCTCACATGGACAGCAGTTCGCTCATCCTCTGTGAAGAAGAATGAAAGCATGTCTCCTTTGTCCCAATTCCGGGTTTCAAGAAGTTCATTCGTTTGCCCATTCCTTACTTCCCCAGTTAATCTATCAAGCACCTTCAGCACCTTTTTTCCAGCAATCTCCCTTGGTAATTCTTTTCTTAATTCACTCATTGCTTGATTCATTTGCTCAAATGATCCAAAGCCCTCAATCAGTTTGTAGTATAGTCTCTCAGCATAGTACCCATATTTTTGATAAATTAATTCCAGTAGCTCCATGGGCGATATGCCTTTATCTTTACAGTAGGCAGCCATTTCAGCTGCTATTACTGCTGGCGTTTCGGCTCCCTTGTCTCTATAGGCGTTTCCAAATAGATATCCAACACTTTCCTCAGCTGCAAAAATAAAGTTTTCGTTTCCAGGAAGGCTTTGTATTCTATTTCCTATAAATTTAAATCCAACCAGCAAATCTCCAATAACTTCCGTTCCAAAACTTTCTCCAATATCTCTAAAAAGTTCGGTTGTAACCGAAGTTTTTATCAAAACAGAGTTCTTAGGAAGCTTATTTGCTTTCGACAAATTTTCAAGCAGAAAATATTCCATTAAAACGGCTCCTTGGTTTCCATTTAAAGGAGTCCAGTTTCCAACATTATCCGGTATTGCCATTCCTAACCTGTCAGCGTCCGGATCTGAAACCAAAACAATATCTGCATTATTTTTTTTGGCAAGCTTTATTGCTTTTGTATAAACTATAGGAAATTCCGGATTAGGAAAGTGCTCCTCCACTGTAGGAAAGTCTCCATCAAGACTCATCTGATCTTTTACGCAGTTTATGTCCTTAAAACCTAACTCTTTCAATACAGGCAAAACTGATTGAGAACCAACGCCATGAAGAGGGGAGAACACAATTTTAACACCCCTGCCGCTATAAGTTGAAGCTTTTTTTGCAGATTTAGTAAATTTTTCATCAATATCCTTGGGTATATATTTAATAATCTTATTTTTTACAGCTTCGTTGAAATCAATTTTTTTTATATATTTAATATTGTTGAATTGTTCTTCAATTTGAAGTCCTACATTAGGAAGAACTTGAACTCCGTTTTCATCGTAAACCTTATAACCATTAAATTCGGGTGGATTATGGCTGGCGGTAATTACAATACCCCCAGCGCATTTTAATTCCCTAACGGTAAACGATAACTGAGGAGTAGCTTTATAGTAGTCATAAATATACACAGGGATATCATTTGCGGCAAGAACTCGCGCTGTTTCCTGCATAAATTCTTTTGAGTGATGACGACTATCATATGCAATTGCAATTCCTTGAGATGCAATAGCACCTTTATGTTTCAATATATATTGAGAATACGCCTGAGATGCCCAGCGAATCATATAGCTATTGATCCTATTCGTGCCAATATCCATAATTCCGCGAAGTCCTCCCGTACCAAAAATTAACACTCTGTAAAAACTATCCATTAAATTATCCCACCTAGACTCTTTTATTCTTTTTACGAGTTCATCCTTGAATTCGTCAAATTCTACATCAGTTAGCCACTTTACAATCTCATTAGATGCTTTCTTGTTTAGTTTTTTTTCCTGGAGTGCAATTTTTAACGCTTTGGAGATATCAGACGGCATATTTTTTAATATTAAATATCAAGGAGAAAAAAGTCAATGGCGTTAACTAGCGGCATTGAAAGAGTGCCGGTTTTGTTGGAAAGATCTATCTCATATAGTTTTTTGTAAATTTTTTTTAAATGATCTTGGTCAAAAAAGCCCGCCTGTTTTAATAGCCTTTGTTTTTGCCATGGGGCAAGTTTTTTTACTTCATCGATTTGAGAACTGTTATCCAAAATTCCCAACAAAAGCCGGATTTGTCTTATCATCATAAAAACTATTATTTCCTGTGCAGAAGACTTTAAAAGCTCGTGAAAAGTTTCTATAATGAATTTCCCGTTGCCCGATTTTAAGGACTCAAGAAAGCTAAAAAGTATTTTAGGGTGACTAAAGGTCTTAACCGTAGCACTGGGAAATAGCTTTAGAAATTTGGGAGTTATTTCTTTTTCCTCCCAAAATACAATATTGCTTTTTTCGTTCTTGTTAAGTAAAAATATTACTTCCTCGATATCTTTATCCGAGCGCTTTTTTGAAAATAAATTTTCTATAACAACATTATTGCTATTGTCAAAAAAATTTATACCTTGAAAAAATTCCATCAATTCCGTCAATGTTAATTTCTCTCCGTCAAATGTTTGGAAGTTTCTCAGTTCATTTTTCTTCTGGAAAAAATATTCCCTGGAAGAAGCTTCATCTTCACCGCTTATTATAGTAATCATAAAGAATTTTTATACTCTTTAAATAATTTGCTAGCCAAAGATCCCAAGTGCCTGCTTCTTGATCGGTGGGGGAGAAGAGCGCCTGAAAAATTTTTTGGAATATGCAAGAGTTCGTGAATTAAAATTTTTTTTCGATTATCCTCATCGAGCTTATCATAATGTTTTGATAAAACTTCTATTACATAAGCTGATTCTATAGATAAAGCTCTCTGAAATATTTTTGGCATCGCCCAAATTCTTGCATAGGATCTGGATTTTGACCCACGAGTCCTAAAACAAAAGACTCTTGAGGATTTTATATGCGGAAATCTCAAAACTTTAAGAATTTTTTGAATATCCTTTTTAACATCTTTTGCTTCTTCCCACTCAAGTTTTGAGTTTTGCATTTTGAGTTTTGATTTTTTTACGTGTGTTTATCCGCAACATACGAAGCGCCATATGCTTCCGGTTTTGTCTTTGCAACATACCCATTGCCCGTTACCATTCCGACAACTTCTTTTATCATGTCACGGGTATCCCCATGCTCTCCAACGTCTATATGAATCTCCAAATTATAATCGGGCATTGCTCCATTTAAATCCTTTTTTAAAAGTGGGACAAATGTTGAGGCAAAATTTAAAGAACTCATTGTTTCTGCATAAATTTTTTCCCGCAAACTGTGGATATTAGACTCCATTATTCTTTTCCAAAAGTATTTCCCTCCAAAGCCCTTGCGGTGAACAAGTACTGCTGTGACCAAACTTATATCTTTACTGTCTTTTCTGCCTGATTTTTCGTGTGAATCAGTTCCTATAACAAGACTATATACGGCATCCGGCTCTTCCTCCAAAAAAGCTTTAATGTGTATTATTACATCTTCTACTTTCAGTTGTCCGTGGGTTACGCTTTGGTAAAAACCATTTTTAACTGCCTCGTTATCCATAATTTATATCAATAATTTAGGAATAATTATACCACATCTTTGAAGAATTTTTATGATCTATAGCTTAAATCCGAGAGTTTTTGTCATAGTTTCTAGGAACGCAGTGAGCGGCCGCAAAAAAACCCTATTTCTAGGGCTTTTTCGGGGCGATCTATTGCTAGACCTCCTGCCTTTTAATACTTTCGTATCAGAGGGTATCTATTATGCTACTCCAAACAATTATTTAAGTCAACATCTCAATTAACATCAAACAATACCAAAATTGAAGAAGATTCGTCGAATACTTTACGCAACTTCCCCCTCTTGGTTTTTGGCCAGGAATCAAATATCTGCGTCAAAAAACATCATCTGAAAAATATGTAGGCCTGGCTGCGATAATTCTTACATTGGTATCATCGGGAATTACTATTTGGTATTCTCTTGAAATGATAAGTACTTTTCAACGAATTTTAAACGAGCTACTTCAGCCCTCAGCTCTACAAAACTCATTGATAAATCAGTTAAATTCGCAAAAACAAGGCCAGCTAGGCTTAAAATCATTGGGGCTATAATACCTCTTGCCATGTAAAAAAATTTCTTATATAATCTAGAAATGCAAGTAAAAAGAACAACAGCAAAAAAAACACAAGTAGATATAAAAAATAAAATGTCCTCAAGAAATATCACTGGAGGTAATTTCCTAAACAAAAGAAATATTATAATAGCCTTAGCAGTAGTCTTAGTTTTGGCAATTCTTGTCCTTCTTAAAAATCAATTTATCGTCGTGAGTGTTAACGGAGAGTCGATAAACCGTTTAACCCTAATAAGAGAACTTGAAAAACAAGCAGGGAAAAAAGTTCTTGAGGGATTAGTAACCAATACGCTTATTCTGCAAGAAGCAAAAAAAAGAAATATTACAATTACTGACAATGAACTTAATGCAGAAATTAAAAATATTGATGAAAACCTCAAAAAACGTGGACAGAGTCTTGATCAAGTTCTTACCCTTCAGGGCATTACAATTGATAAAGTTAAAGATCAGATAAAACTGAATTTAATTATGAAAAAATTGTTGTCTGATAAAGTATCTGTTTCCGATAAAGATGTAAGCGACTATATTGATAAAAATTCAAAATTAATTCCGCAAGGAGCAAATCCTGCTGATACAAAAAACCAGGTAAGGCAACAGCTTGAGCAACAAAAACTTCAGGAAAAAGGCGAGGAGTTAATAAAATCTCTTCAGGATAAAGCCAAAATAAACTACTTTATAAAACTATAGACTGCAATAAGTATTTATAAGTGCATTAAAATTGTCAACTGGAGACTATTTAAATGCATCACAGGAATCAACACCGTATTTGTCTTTACAATTTCGTGAGCATTGGTCCCAAATATTATATCTGTACAATCCTTAAAATACGTGTCGCCTATGAACTTTATTAAGACCAAAAGTCCGAAAAGTGTGTGACGCATACACGACGCATACAGAAGGAATTTAAATGATACAATATCAGCATGCTTGTTGATAATATTAATCTTTTAGTTAAAGCAGGAAACGGAGGAAATGGCGCTGCAACTTTTCTAAGAAACGCTCAGAAGTTTAGAGGAGGACCGGACGGCGGCAATGGAGGCAACGGCGGAAGTATTTATATTCAAGGTTCAAATAATATTACTGATCTTCGTCAATTCCGATATCGGAAAAAAATTACCGCAGAAAATGGAATACCAGGAAAACATAAAAATATGTACGGTAAAAATGCACCCGATGAGACAATTTTCGTTCCTCTTGGAACAAGAATTACAGATGTAGAAAATCATACCTTTTACGGAATAACAAATATATCTGATTCTATTCTTATAGCCAAAGGCGGAAAAGGAGGAAGGGGCAACACTGAATTTAAAACCTCAACAAATCAGTCTCCCCAATTTGCCGCACGTTGAGAAAACTGAAATATTAATTCATTGCATAGATGCAGCAGCGGAAAATCCTAAAAAGATATATGAAACTGTCAGAAACGAATTTAAACAATTTAATCCGTTACTTCTTAACAAGCTGGAAATTATTCTTATAACTAAGACCGATTTGGTAAGTGAAAAAAAACTAAAAGAAATAATACCTATTTTAAAAAAAATAAAAAAAGAAGTACTTACTTATTCTCTTTATAATCAGGAAAGTATAGCTGTCTTAAAACAAAAAATCAAAGATTCATTAAAAGCTAAAGCTTAATGAATTAGCTTGCAATGAGCTCTTGTCCTGAGTTTTACCAAAAAGGGTGCCGAAGTGCTTGCACTGAGCTTGCCGAAGTGTACCGCCAGCTAGAGCTTGTTAGAACCTGTTTTGCTACTCTTTAGTGCTTTGTTTTTGGTTTATTTTATTGCTAAGCCCAGTGATTAGAATAGTGATTACTCAACTTTCTTGCTACCGACAGTAACGATAACGTCAAATTTTTCAGATTCATCAAGTTCTTTTACATCATCCAGAACATCTATCTCTCCAAGCTGAATTCTACAAGCGCTTTTTTGATTACTTCATTATTGACTGCAAACCTTTTTTTGTAAATAATCTGTTCGGAATAATCAATGTCCTCAAAATAGGCGAGTTGTGTCCTGAAAATTTTTTCATTGAATTCGTTGCTGAAAATTTCCACTCCTTTTGCAACTATATCAGAAATAGTATGGTTCGTTTTCAGAATGAAATACAAGTCAACATAATCTTTCCATTTGGCCCGGCGACTCAACGCGAACGCTTTCATAGCGGCAAGAGTGAGAATGTCAGGCAATTTTACGATGTCACCGAACGATTCTGAAAAATTAATTTTATATGGAAATTGAAAAAAGGTAAATTTAACCTCGTTTATTAAAAATGCGTACTCTCCCTTTTTGTCAACAAGAACAGCATCAATGGCTAAGCTCTCGGTAATTTTTATTCTTATTGAGTAATTACTAAACCCATTAAAACTAAATAAATCAAAATCAAGTGACTCTCGATGTCCGAGATGAAGCGCGATGGCGGTACCGCCTACCAAGCTAAATTTTTTTGAAAATAATTTAACGATTGGCAGAAGTTTTAATTGAGTTTTCGTTAGAATTTCCTTATGCATATTTTTGAAAGTATAATTGAAAATAATTTTTTATTTCAGGACGATAATTAATTCTTGGACGGTTTATTTGTTCATTAAAAATTTTTGAAACTTTCTGTATTCCCAGGAGGGAGATCAGCTCTTTTACATCATTCATATCGCCGTAATTCAAAACACCCTCAACTATGGCTCCTTCTGAGAGGCCATCATAATTCTTAGTTGACCAAAACAAATGTTTTCTTTTTCTCACAAAATCGCCGATGATCATACTGTTATTATAGCATATAAGGAAAAGGTTTTACGGAATTTTCAATAGTTTTATCTATTAATTGCAGTCGCAATTTTATCCTCTGCTGTCAACAGTATCTTGAATCTAGCTAATTTTAAAAACTGAGAAAATTTTACAAATTTTATGGGGTTGGAAAACTTGTTCTATGTGGTATCTTAATATAAAATTAGATTGATTTAACAGCCTAAATTAAGTAGTACCGCCAAGGGGATTCGAACCCCTGATTCTCTGGCTGAAAACCAGATGTCCTAGTCCACTAGACGATGGCGGCGTTTAACACCGTCATTATATCTTATTAGAAGCTTTTAAACAATTAACTATTTAAGCTTGTTTCTTATTCCCTCAACAACGTCTTTTGCGCTATTTTGTCCACCAAGGCCAAAGGCAATTCCGCCTGCTATAGCAAGCATTGCAACAAAACCTGTAAAGAGAATTCTTACAAGATCAGATGCAACGCCTAACTGATTTAATGCCGCCAAAATCACAAAAACACTGATTGCCCAACGAGTTATCGAGGCAACTGTTCTTGATGTTTCAGGAGACACACCTTTGGTAGATGCCAAAATTACATCGTGAGCAAGTCTTGCAAAAACGAAACCAACCAGGGTTAGTATTACCGCGACGAAAACATTTGGCAAGTATAATATGACTTGGTTTAATACTGTATCAACTCGTGGCAATCCCCAAATATCAGCCGTAGGAAGCAGGAAAACTATTATAATAAACCACCTTACAATCTCTGCTAAAATTCCTGACCAAGAAAATTCGTCTTTTGCTTCCGGGACTCCGTATTTTTTAAGAAAGGCTTCAACTCTTAATGCCTTAAAAAGTTCAAGGACTACTTGTTTTAGAATTGAAGCAATAATGATACCAACCAGAAGTATAACGAATCCAAGAACGAATTTGGGGACAAACCCTACAATCGCAACAAGACCTTCATTTACAGAGGCAACTAATGTCTCTCCAATATTAGTCATTTTTCACCTCCTTTCATCACGGGTCTTTTATTAGTCTATATGTGTATGATTACCTTGTCAAGTTATGCTTAGCTTGCTATAATATTCTTATTGGGCCGTTAACTCAATGGTAGATCAGGCGAAGCCTGACTTTTAAGCTATTTATGTACACTGCCTATGTTATTAGGAGTAGAACAACGGGTAAGATATACATTGGTCAGACTGCCGACTGGAGAAAGAGATTGATGCGGCATAATGGAGTCTTACCTTCAAGAACAAGAAGTTATACTAAAATTAATATGGGACCGTGGGAAATAGTTTATAACGAAAAATTTACCAATAGGCAAGATGCTTTAAAAAGGGAAAAATATTTAAAATCTCATCATGGAAGAGATTGGTTAAGAGAGATCTTGGGCCGATAGCTCAATGGTAGAGCAAAAGCCTTTTAAGCTTTTGGTTCCGGGTTCGAATCCCGGTCGGCTCACCAGATAGTTGTAAAACAGACTGGGGATTAGGCTGATATAACGAGCTAAATGTCTTTATCTAGTAATATAAATATTTTTAAATCAATTGTTCGCAACATAGATACTTCAGGGTATTCTTTTGTATTTATTTTTCATTTATCAGAAAATAATCATCCTTATCTAAAATACTGGCTCCAGCATGTAGATAACTTAGGTGTAGTATCAATTCCATATTCCGAATTGCCGAATGTTCGTTTTTCTATTGAGAAAACAACTAAGGTTTATACGCCCGCTCTTAATGAAATACCTAATTGTATATTCCAGATATGTCAAGATAATTCCGACAAAAAGATAGTCTTGGTAGAAATAGGAGGATATTCGGCTCAAGTTGCACACCTACTCGATAACGTTGTGTTAGCAGTCGAAGATACTAATCAAGGACATTGGAATTTTGAAAATAATACTGACAAACTTACGTTTCCCGTAGTAAGTATGGCACAGGCACATTTAAAAAAACTAGAGGACCATTTAATTGGGGATTCTATAGTTTATTCTACGCAAATGTTACTTAGAAAATATTTTAAACAAGATTATGTCTTGGGCAAAAGAGTGCTCGTCTTATCATATGGGGGCATAGGCTCATCTGTTTGCAAGTCGTTAAAAGCACTAAAAGCAGACGTAAGTGTTTACGATATCGATCCTCTTAAACAAGCTCAGGCTTATTTTGAAGGATTTAGAATAGTTAAAAAAATTGATGCATTATCAACGGCAAACATTATAATTGGGTGTTCGGGGAAACAGAGTATAAAATTCAATGAGTTAAGATTTATAAATAATGGCGCCCTTCTTGTAAGTGGGTCGTCAAAGCAAGTTGAGTTTCCTTATGATAAAATTAAAGAACACATAGTAAGGAATCAGGGAGTTGAGCTCGATGAAGTGAAAGTTGCAGGTAAGAACTTTTTTATTGCCTATAAGGGACAGCCAATAAATTTCTTACATGACTCAGCGTTAGGAGATATTTTTGAGATACAAATGAGCTTATTATGTTCTTGCATTGAGTATGGTTTGAAATCAAAACTCAAACCTGGAATATACAATATTCCAATAGAATATCAAAGAGCTATAGCCAAGCAATATGTTGAAAGAAAAATTTCTAGAATATAATTATATATGAAAGGTATTGTTCTTGCTGGAGGATTGGGTACAAGATTATATCCATTAACCTACGTTACCAACAAGCATTTGCTTCCGGTTTATGATTGCCCAATGATTTTTTATCCAATAGATACCCTTGTTAAGGCAGGAGTTACAAATATTTTAATAGTTACCTCAGGCCCGCATGTCGGCCACTTTCTAGGCTTATTAAAGAACGGAAAAGAGTTAGGAGTAAAACACTTGGAGTATGTTTACCAAGAAAAACCAGACGGCGGAATTGCTGATGCCCTTTCCTTAGCTGAAGATTTTGCAGACAATGATTCTGTAGTCGTGATATTAGGCGATAATACTACAGACGCCGATATATCTGAGTCTGTTAAAAACTTCACAGGGGGCGCTCTTATTTTTTTGAAGGAAGTTGAAGATGCGAGTAGATTTGGAGTAGTAGAACTTAGTAATGATAAAACGGGGAAAATTATAAGAATCATTGAAAAACCCAAGAATCCCCCCTCGAATTTAGCAGTAACAGGCCTTTATATTTATGATAATAGCGTTTTTTCCCACATTGAAAGGTTAAAGCCTTCAGATAGAGGCGAGTTGGAGATCACAGATATTAATAATATATATCTTAAACTGAATAAGTTGAAATGGGTAAAACTAAATGGATTTTGGAGAGATGCTGGTACTTTCGATACCTTATTTGAGTCATCTCAGTACTGGTATGATAAGAACCGTCCAAAATGAAAGTTTTAATATTCTTCATGGAATCTGCCTTTCAAAAGCAGGTTCATGGAGGATCTGCGGTAATACTCAAGCATCTTTCTGATGCTCTGGTAGATTCAGGAGACGAAATTACTATTTTATGTAGATACAGAAGAAATAATACACAAGAATTTAAATTAAATAGCAAAACAACTGTAAAACCGATATTAAAGTTTAAAGAAGTCTTCCCTGATGCATATTTTACTCCTCCCTATAATATAGCCTCGGCCATTGCAAAGATTTCTGATTATATTGAACGTCATGATGTCTTTATTAATTTCGACAGCAATTTTATATTCCAGGACATCATTAAAAGTAGAGTACCGATAATTAATTGTCTTCACGATTTTGTATATTCAGGAGCGCTTCAGGGTACATTTTTGTTTAGGAGAGATACTATGGTAGCTAATTCAGTTTATACAAAGGCAGTTATTATGAGTACTGTTGGTAGATTTTTCACTGACTTGGAAAAACGCATTATCGTTATTAATAATGGAATTGACGCGGCACATTTTAAAAAGGTGAAACCCCGTAAAATATTTAAATACATTCCTAGAAAAGTCGCTGGAAAAAGGTTATTATTGTGTCCTCATAGGCCAGAAGATGGCAAGGGGATATTTGAAGCGATACAAGTTTTAGACCTGCTTTGTAATAAGTATAAACGAAAGAATTACTTACTCCTTATCCCCATTGGTTTAGATGTTAAAGTCTCGACGGAAATAAAAGAATTCTATAAGAAAGTCGAGAAGTTTATTAAAAGTTATAAATTAAATGATTCTGTATTATTCCATGAATGGATTCCTTTTTCATTAATGAATGAGTATTATTCATTAGGAAGGGTTACATTATGTATAGGAAACCAAATAGAATCCTTTGGTAATATTCCCCTCGAATCAATCTTATGCGGAACACCTCCCATTATAAGCAGAATTGGAGCGTATAGATACGTACTACCTGAATGGGCTGTTATAAAAACAAACTATGGTGATCTGGAAGACGTTGCGCTGAAAATATTAGGTACAAAAGATAATTCTGATCTTAAGGATTCGATAGACTACATAGATAATAATTATTCCCTTGAAAATATGTCAGAGAGATATGTTTCACTTATTCACTCTCGCAAGTTAAACCCACCATTAAAATATCATCCAAGAAGAAGTAATCTCTTTACTATCCCCCCATGGTGTTATGTATCTAAAAAGGGCTTGTATAACGATTATGAAAGAAATTACAGAAAAGCAAAAAAATTAGAGAAGTTGTTTATCAATCAACCTGGAGGCTTTTCTTATAGAGACGCTTTATATTTTGGTTTATCAAAAAATGAAGTTGATTATGAAGTAGAAAGCGGATACGTAGTTCCTTATTTGGAATAGCAGCATGAGAGAGAATAAAACGTTTTACTCACCACTTTTAAGCTATGTTAATATCTTAAAAGATATTATTACTAGCCTTGAGTATCTTTATGAATCTTCTTTGGTGCCAAAGCGAAGCAGGGGTAAGTATTATCTATATTGGGATAAAAGGAAGTATTTAAACAAGCTGATAAATAGGATTAAGAGCTTTTATACAAAAAAGACAAATTATATTGATATAGTAGAACCGTCGGTTAAACACATTTCAAAAAAACCAAGGATTGTGCATCTTATCGTGTGGCTAGGTGGAATTGGCGGCGCGCCGAGGTTGATTTTAGATTTGGCTAATGGTTTAAAGGATAAATATGATATGGAAGGTATCACCTTATCTGACGATTTCTACTACAAATATTCAAATTTTAAGGTTTACCACTTTTCCAAACCCGAGAAAACATTGGAGTTTTTGCTTTCTAACCCTCCTGACATATTGCACACCTACTATTATGGGGACTGGAAAGGCTTTCACAGAAGTTTTGAAATGATTTTAAAATCAAAGCTACCATCAGCGATCATAGAAAATTTGCTGGTGCCTATTCATATTTATAGATCTAGCAGGATAAATCATTATGTTTATTGTAGTAATTACATAAGAGAAATCCAACACAGAAAGTTTGAAAATGAAACAGTAATTTATCCCGGCGTGAATCTCAAAGAGTTCTTGCCCAATAAAGATATTGAAAAAAGTCCGAATAGCGTAGGAATGGTATATCGATTATGGGATGATAAGATTGACCAAAGCACAATTGAGATGTTTATATCTCTAGTGAAGAAAAGACCTTCTGCACTTGTTTATGTCATCGGCGGAGGATTTAACTTTCATCATTATGTTGAAAGGGTCAGAATAGAAGGAGTAAGAAATAATTTTTATTTTACAGGAGAGATAGGCTATAAGGATTTACCATCATGGTATGATAGGTTCTATATATTTGTAGCGCCTGTTCATAACGAGAGCTATGGATTAGTAGTCCCATATGCAATGGCAAAAAATATTCCTGTAGTAGCCTACAGGAGAGGGGTATTGCCTGAATTACTGGGAGGTACAAATTCTATCGTAAATACTTCTAACGAAATGGTGGACAAGCTCATCTATTTACTCGATAACCCTAATATAGCTAGCAAAACCTCCTCTGGTGGTAGAAAGAGAGTAAGTAACCTTTTTAGCATGGATAGGATGAAAGAAAAATATGATGCTTTATACCAAAAACTACTCACTGAACGTTAATAAGATAATAATATCCCCTCATTTTGATGATGCATGTATATCTGCTTTTGCGCAACTTGGTAAGAAAAGCCTAATGATAACTGTATTTTCTGGGTTTCCAAAAATCGAACAAAGAACTAAATGGGATATATTCTGCGGCTTTAAAAATAGCACGGAAGCAATCAGCAAGAGACGAGAAGAAAATGTAAAAGTGGCCAAGTATATAGGTTTCCAAACTATTGATTTAGGTTTTGTAGATTGGCAGTATAATCAAAAAAATAATAAGGAGACTATAAAAAGGAAAATCATTGAGGTAATAAAATTATATCCGTCCGCGATAATTTTCTGCCCTATGTCATTTGGTGGTTTAGTAGAGCATTCTGACCACGTTTTAATAACGGAAATAATTCTGGAAATTTCAAGTCACTTAAAATCTCCGCCCTTTTTCTACGCAGATCTTCCTTACCAAGGAAACCAAAAGTTGAAGTGGGAAAATATAGAAAATAAAGAGAAGAAGATTACAGCTTGCAAAATTTATAAATCGCAACTGCCTAGGTTATTCGAGGCTTTCCCAGGCTTTAATTATCTTTCGCTTGCCAAAGAAGCCTACTTGCCACTTGAGAATGTTATTAATCTGAAGAGAAAAATTGTAGTGCCTGTTCATCTTGATCCATCCGACTCAGAGTAGAATTCTTCAAGGAATTTTTTCATGAACATTGTTCTCTCTCTTGCTATCCGTTTCGCGTATTCCGTATTCATTAACTTCTCGAGCAGCAAAAGCTTCTCATAAAAATGGTTTATAGTTGAACTTTTATTATTTTTATACTCTTCAAATGAACCATGCATAACTGGTTTAATACTAGGATCATATATTAACTTGCCCATGCGTCCTCCGTAAGCAAATGCCCTAGCGATTCCCAAAGCACCCAATGCATCTATTCTGTCAGCATCTTGCACTATCATTCCCTCTTTGGTTTTTGCTTTTGACTTAACTTTAGCACCCCTAAAAGATATATCTTTTATAATTTTACAGACATGATTAATCTCATCTACGGACACATTCATTTTCTCCAGCCATTTTCTCGCTTTAGTTGGCCCTATATCTTCATTGCCGCTGTGCAATTTATAATCAGCGATGTCATGCAGAAGCGAAGCAAGTTCAATTACAAATACATTTAATTTGTCCCCCTCTTTATTCGCAATTTTTTTAGCTATTTTCCAGACCCTGTAAACATGCCACCAATCATGTCCAGAGCTATCATGAGCTAATTTTTTTCTGACATATCTTAGCGTCGAGTTGATTATTCTTTTCTTGTTATTCATGATTGATTATTACCGGTGTTTTTGTATTTTTTCTCCTGGATTACCAAGTCCTATGATTAGCTTCATTCTTTCAGTCTTCCGCAATAGTTCTGATTTCATCTTGAGAGAATTCTATTGTCGGCTGGGAGATCGTTTTATCATTGTCAATAATTGATTTATTCGGCGTATACATAAATCTACTTTGCTATCAGCTTAATAATGTCCTCTCGGTGATAGCGTCTTTCGCCAACACCGCTTCTTGTGCCAACTCTGATGGCTTTTAGCTTTCCGTTCTTATCCCAACGCCTAAGCGTGGTTATGTGCACATTAAGTATTGTTGATACCTGCTTAATAGTTAAAAGAGCCGGTAGTTTTTGATCATCTATTACCATGTTTTTTCACTAAAAAGCTATTATTTATCGCTAACTCCTGCTATGCATAACTATACAAGAAAAATTGAGAATAAACAACAGTTAATAGAGAGTTAATTAGGAGTAAAATTGGCTTATTTTGCCGCCTGGGGCATTTTTGAGGCTAATTCCGGTTGCAGCCACCATATTAAATCTGGTAAACTACTCATAGACAGAAATGTTTCGGAGAATTCTCGCAGTCTGTTTAAGATACTAAGCGGATCACCAAATGATATTTGTGTTTTTAGAGGCTTTTAGCCTCAAGAAATTGTGGAAAACTCCTCAAGATTAAGCCTATAACCAAGAGACCGCACAGGATTCGAACTAATGTTTGGATTGCTGTATCAATCTTTTATATTTTCCCATTCAGATCCTTCACTATCCTTTTCCCAATTAGGTCCATAAAAATATTGCATTAAACCACAACAAAGTTGATAAATAAAAATCTGTATTTGTTTCAACTGTTCATCTGGTAGATCAGGATAGTATTTTCTGATTACATCTAAAGGCAACATAGCAAATATTCACCTCCTTAATTTTTAACAATAAGGACAACTTTAATGATTTAAGCAGGAAAAGATTATTAGAATGAAAAGACTTAAGGAGCTTCTTCTAGATGTTTTAGGAGATAGCAACCCCCTACCCACCTTTGACAATGGGTAGGGGGTTCAGACCTTACCCCAATAACCTTAGCTAATTCAGCTAAGGCCTTGGATCATGAGGTCTAGGCGGTTTTGGATGTTCACTATGGACAGGTGGCCTTGGATGTTCAGGTCTTGGTTCAACCGGCGGTTTTTTGAGTTCAAATCGACTCAATACACCAACTACGGCTTCTATCTTGAGTTCACGATCCTCAGACTCTAAAGCAGTAATTAGGTCTTCCGCGATTGGTCTTAATTCGACCTCTCTCCTTACCTCTCCTGGCTCCGGCGGCCTTGGACTTCTTGGATCATGTGGCTCAGGTGGGCGATGCCCCAATTCATGAGGCAATGAATCACCTGGCCTTGGATTATGAGGTCTTGGGTGTTCCGGATGCTCACCAGTGACAGGTGGCCTTGGATGTTCAGATCCAGGCTCAGGTGGAACAGGATGTTCTAATCTTTCTACCATATTTAATCACCTCCTTTCAACAAAGTTATAGTTTATACGAACTTCTACAATTATCTACTTAAACTTTAAGTTCATTAAAACTTCAATTTTGCCTTCCAATCTCCCAACTTTTTCTTTCAAATCAAATATCTCTTTCAAGATATGAGGTGGGATATCGTGAGGTTTTGGTGGAGGCGGAGGTAATATTTTACCACCGTCTTCCGGTTTGATCATCTTTTTATTAGACATAATAATTCACCTCCTTTTTAAATAAGTTCAAAAATTAAAACAATCTAATGTATAACGGTAGGACTATAGCATAAAACAAAAGCATAAATAAACTGAAAGGAATACCAAACTTAATATAAGTAGCAAAATCAACCCGTGAGTCTTTTTCAAAAGTTGAAGTTTGGTGCGCAAGAATTATTCCTGCAGATGCTGCCGTTATAAGAGCTGATGAACCTGCACATATTCCAGCTCCTAAAGCCCATGCTCCTAAATGGGTAGGAAAAAGTTTAAATATGAGAGGTGCCGTCGCTGATGCCCATGAGGCTGCTTCTGTAGATAATGTTCCCAGATAAGAAAGAGCTAAAACTGAATAAATATTACTAGTGTTTGTTTGCAGAAAACTTTCGATTAATTTACCGATTCCGATTGCCGAGTGTCCAAATACTTGTGCCAAAACAAAAATAGAAATTAAGGTGAAATATGTTTCAATGCCTAACGCATAGAGAGTTTTTGTCCTTCCAGCATTGGGGGTTCCAAGTAAAGCGACTATAATTCCAACGGCTGAAAGTGGAACTTCATATAGAGGAAAGAAGAGAGGACCAACAACTGCTATAAGTAATGCCGTTATTCCAAAAGTAACCAGTTTGTTATCTACTGACATAAATCTGCCTTCAGTTTTAAATTTAATCATCGAATGTGCCAGTTTAATCCTAGATACGTTATGGTTATTGCCAACCATTCTTTTTGTTAGGAAATAAGCTACAAATGCTAGTATAAAAACTAGAAGTATATTTACCGGAAGTATTTCTTTAAAAAAATCCATGTGTGTTAAACCCCACACCCGTGATTCTATTATATTAGGTGTATCTCCCCATCTAGTACTAAATCCTCCTAAGTTAGATGCAACTAAAGCGGCGGAAAGCATAAAAACAGCAGGTAATTTATACGCTTTTGCCAAGACATAAATTATGTAAGAATTTACTAATATGCTTGTTGTGTTGTGAAACAAAGCAGCCATAACATAAGTTGTGAAAACGGAAATAAAAGATACCAAAAGAATAATATCTACTTTAAATTTTAAATTTAAGGAGCCAATCATCGCTCCTATCCTGGTTCCCAAAAGATTGAATAAATTACTTTCTTGCAACATATAAGCAGGAATTGCTACTGCTGTAAATAAAAGGCCAACTTTAGCAAATTCCTTAAAACCCCCTTCTAAACTGCGTAAACCTTCATCTGGACCTGCTAATATAATTGCAATAAATGCGACAAGGGGTACGGCTACTTCCTGCGAGAGTTTTCTGGCAGTCATCAGGCCAAAACCAGACAAGATGACTACAATTAAAAGTATTGTTTCTATACTCATTTACAAATCTACTATCTTGGCCAGGAAATTTTTATCGTTAATTAGGGCGAAGTTTTGATCCTTAGGTAGGCGCGGTATGTTATGAAAGTAAATTTTTTTGATATTATTTATATATTGAGCTATTAAATTAGCCACGTTTCTACGAATCATCACGCCTCCCTTAGTTTTCATTCCGTCGATAATAATTATTTCAACCTTTTGAAATTTTTCGTGCAATTTTATAGGGTCTATAATATCAATATCAATGATTAATTCTTTAAACTCTTCCAGATGCGGCGGTACAAACTGGTCTGTATTAATAATCTGACCTTTATGAAGGAATTCTAAGAAATTAAAAAATAGGTGAGGAGGAAGCGGTAGTAAAACTAGTGCATTTTCGTTATGGATCAAATCCAGCAATAATTGTTTTTTAGTCTGCAAATTGTATATTCCTTCTTCTATAAACAAAAGAATTAAATTCTGTTTAATGGACAGGTTGTTTTCTTTAACAATTTTGCTAAGCATTCTATGAAGCTTTTCATAATTTTCATCCTGTAAAAATGAAAATATTTCTTCAGCTTCAATAGCATCTCCTAGAAGAGCTTCAAGGGTTTCTGCTTCAATCGAGCTCAAACCTGGTATTATATATTTAACATGTTTTGATCTTGGGATCTCTAAGCTTTTAGATTCTTTTACTCGAGGTTTAACTGGAGTCGCTCCTTCTGAAATTTTGGTAGTATCATTATTGTCACTTGGCATTTTTAAATACCTATCAACTTCTTCTTCAGGTATTCTGATACTGTTGCCAACCCTTATTGACTTCAATAGTCCTTCTTTGATCTGTCGTCTTACTGTAGACGTGGAAACATTTAACTTTCTTGCAACCTGCTTAATACTATATAGGTTATCTTGCATATATTTGACTATAGTTGATACATATATAATCTTTCTTAGTCAACTCTAATCAACAGTATCATAATCAAAAATGGATGTCAATGACTAAAGCTGAGAGAAAGTTTATCAAAGTTAACAGTAGAGCATGCAACCAATTAGAAAATATACTAGATATTAGAAATAAGGATATTTAATCCAATACTAACTCTTATTTCTAATATGCATAACTATGCAAGGAAAACTGCTAACGTACTACGGTCAAGAGAAAATAAATATAGACAAGAATTGGCTTATTTTTCGATCTCCGGCATTGTCGAGGCTAATTCGGGGTACAACCACCATACTAAATCTGGTAAACTACTCATAGACAGAAATGTCTCACAGAATTCCCGCAGTCTGTTTAAGGTACTAGCGGGCTCACAGGATTATTTTTGATCGAACTGCTATTTCTAGCCTCGAGAAATTGTACAAAGCTTGCTAAAATTAATCCTATAACCTAGAACCCGAGCGGGAATCGAACTCATGTTTAGGTTGTCGTATCAACCTTTTTTACTTTCAAAACTTAACTCATCAATATTCTTATCCCAATCCTCTCCATAAAAGTGTTGCATGATTCCACAACATAATTGATAAACAAACACTTGTATTTTCTTTAAATCTTCATCAGATAGATTAGGATAGTATTTTCTAATAATCTCCAGAGGTAACATCTACAATATTCACCACCTTATTTATATAAGTAGAAAAATATAGGAAATATTGTGTGGTGGTATACCAATAAAATTATCTAAAAACATTTAAGTAAGATTATTTATAATTTAAACGGCTGTTCTTCGTATGTGCCGTCACGATAAACTGAAATGTTTTTTAATCCCAACTCATGTGCCAATAAAAAAATATTTAGAATATCTGCGGAAGTTGAGCTCTTTGGAAGATTGACGGTTTTTGAAGCGGATTCATCAACAACCCCATCTGTTCCGACTAATGCAGCAACCATTCTTAAGTGTCCTTCTGCTGATATTTCTTTAGCAGTCCTTAAGCACTCTTTTAGATAATCCTGTAAATCTACATTTTGAAAACTGCCTTCCTTTACCGCTTGTTTAAGTATCTTGTCCATTTTCTTTAGCGCGTGTTTTTTTACAAATGTGATTATTGAAGGTCGTAATTGATCAACGCTTGTTGGTATTCCAAAAAACGGCTCAATCCCGGAACTTGCGTCCATCAAGATTGAAACTCTTGCAGCTGGTGGCAAAGTAGTTGTGCAAATGTTTCTTAACTTTTCGCTCGTTCTTATCCGCTCTGCGAGTTGATACCATTGCTCTTTTGTAACTGTATCTGTTCCTACTCCATAACGATCTTCCAAATATGTTTTGTAATATTTGTTGTCTCTTTTCATCATCATTGCCCCGCATGATCCTCTGGACTTTGCTAATTCTACAGATGCCACT
>MFNM01000004.1 GCA_001782085.1 Candidatus Levybacteria bacterium RIFCSPHIGHO2_01_FULL_37_33 | reverse complement strand
CAAAAAGACAGCCTCAAGAGATAGAAAAATATTGAAAATCTCTACCTGAAACGGTCTGAAAATGAAAAAAAGTGTAAATGCAATAACGTGAAGATATATGAATACTATGCTTCCTGATAGATTTGTTATAGATTCAGCAAGTCTTCCTTCAAATGAATGAAGCCTCTTAATAAGTTGCTCAGGTTTTACCCCCTCAGGTAGAAGAGATGTTGCTCCCAGTCCTTTCTTTCTCATACTTAATTGTAGTTCCATCAAATTTGCTTTGTCAACCCCGATTGGATCGGGATCAACCCTAATATTATAAGCTCTTGACAGTTAGCAGATATTTTGATAGAGTGCCAATACGCCGGTAGGGAGTGTCTGGAATTTATGGAAAAACTAGTTCCTATTATTCCAATAAGAGATGGAATAATTTTCCCAAATATAGATTCGGTTTTAACATTTGGCAGGCCCAAGAGTTTGGCTGCATTGGAAAGTTCTTTTCAAAACGAACGAATAGTCTGCTTTGTACTTCAGAAAAATTCCAAACTAAATGAACCGACTCCAGCCGACCTCTATTCAATTGGTACTCTTTCCCGAATCGAGAGAATGATTAGATCAGACGGAGAGATTAATGCTCAGGTAAAAGGAATATCAAGAGTCAAAATATTATCTTACGAACCCCACGACCGGTTTCTTCTGGCAAAAGTTGAGGAGCTTTTCGATGAAATGACCGATTCTGCCGAAATCAAAGCTTTATCAAATCACGTAACAAATCAATTTAGAAAAGCTATTAATCTTGGAAAATCTGTTGACTTTTTGGCTTTTATGAACATAATGTCAGAGAACTCAGCTTCGGAACTTGCGGATTTAATTTCATCGGTTCTGGATGTTAAGCCGGCCGAAAGACAGGAGCTTCTGGAAACAACAAATGTAAAAGAAAGGCTTGAGAAAGTCTCAGATTATTTATCCAAAGAGACTAAGGTTTTGGAACTTGAAAGACGCCTTACATCAAAAACTCACGAAAGATTTGAAAAAGGCGCACGGGAGGCAATGCTTAGGGAGAGGCTAAAGACTATAGAAAGGGAACTTGGTCAAAGTGATGAAGACAGCGAAGTCAAGGAACTCTCGGATAAAATAAAAGCCGCGGGTATGCCTGAGGACGTAGAAGAAAAAGCCCGAAAGGAGCTTAAGAAACTGGGGCAGATGAATCAGTTTAATCCCGAGGCAGGATATATCAGGAATTATTTAGATTGGCTTATAAGTCTTCCATGGAGTAAGGAGAGCAAAAATAACATAGACATAAAAGCAGCCGAGAAAATTCTGGACGAGGACCACTATGGACTTTCTAAGGTTAAGGAAAGAATAGTTGAATACTTGGCAGTTCATAAACTTGCCGGAAAAATGAAAGGACCCATCCTTTGTTTTGTCGGGCCGCCCGGAGTTGGTAAAACTTCTATCGGAAAATCAATTGCCCGAGCCTTGGGGAGAAAATTTGTAAGGGTTTCGCTCGGAGGAATAAGAGATGAAGCAGAAATTAGAGGTCATCGAAGAACATATGTTGGTGCACTACCCGGGCGAATTATTCAGGGAGTAAAAGACGCAGATACCAGAAACCCGGTATTTATGCTGGATGAAATAGACAAGGTTGGAGCAGACTTTCGAGGCGACCCATCCTCAGCGCTTTTAGAGGCTTTGGATCCAGAACAAAACAACCAGTTTTCCGATCACTATCTTGAGGTTGCGTTTGATCTCTCCGATGTAATGTTTGTTACAACTGCAAATGTTTTGGACACAATTCCGCCGGCCTTACGGGATAGGCTCGAGATCATCAATTTTGCAGGATATACCCAGTTTGAAAAATTTAAGATTGTAAAAGAGTTCCTTTTGAAAAAACAGATGGATAGTCATGGTTTATCGGATAAATCAGTTGACTTCTCAGATGATGCTATAAGGTTCATCATTCAACACTATACAAGAGAAGCAGGAGTCAGAAGTCTTGAGCGGCAAATTGCAACAGTCTTAAGAAAAGTTGCAAAAATGATTGCAGAAGGAAAAAAGAAAAAAGTTATGGTAACAGTTATAAATGTTACTAAATTCTTAGGCCCTATAAAAATACGATCTACAATTCTTGAGAAGAGAGATGAAATCGGAATGTCCACAGGTCTTGCATGGACAGAGGCGGGAGGAGACATACTATTTATAGAGGTAGCTCTGATGCCCGGCAAAGGAAATCTTATTTTAACAGGGCAGCTTGGAGACGTAATGAAAGAATCCTGCCAGGCGGCAATGAGCTACATTCGGGCAAGAGCCGTGCAGTTAGGACTTTCGGAAAAATTTTATCAGAAAATTGATGTTCACGTGCATGTTCCCGAAGGTGCGGTTCCAAAAGACGGTCCGTCTGCAGGCGTTGCAATAACAACGGCTATTGTATCTGCGCTAACCCGAGTCCCTGTTAATAGAAAAGTGGGAATGACAGGAGAGATAACTCTTAGGGGGAGGGTCTTGGAGATTGGGGGAGTTAAAGAAAAAGTTATTGCGGCTCACAGAGCAGGTCTTAAAACAATAATTCTTCCAAAAGATAATAAAAAAGATTTGGAAGATGTGCCAAAAGAAGTTATAAGAGATCTAAAATTTATATATGTTTCCCATATGGATGAAGTTTTGGATCTTGCCCTAACAAAACCATTGCCGAGAATTAAGGAAAAAGCAGAAGAAATAACTCAGCGGCCGGTTCTCCACGCCCCCACCCCCTACCAGGCAGATTAGCCGGTTCATCTTTGGCGGATGCTTCTTTACAAAAAGACGCGAGAGTAGATAATTTAACAATTCAACAATCTAACAATCTGTTATTCCTCATACTTCTCCTGTCCATGAGCTCTCGTTTCTGGTAAAATTATGTATAAGTGAAAAAGGTAAAGAAAAACACCGTATACGCTTTTATAGATAGTCAAAATCTGAACTTAGGTACCAGTAAAGACATTTATAAAGGTAAACAAAGAATTTATCAAGGTTGGAAATTGGACTTCAAAAAATTCAGGCAATACTTGTTTGATAAGTTTCGGGTACAAAAAGCTTTTCTGTTTATTGGATATATAAAGCAAGATGAGAAGTTATATAAACAGTTAAGATCTTTTGACTATAAACTCGTTTTTAAACCAACTGTTAAAGATAATCAAGGTAAGCCAAAAGGTAATGTTGATGCGGAACTTGTGCTCCATGCGGCAGCCGTAGAATATCCAAATTATGACAAAGCAGTAATTGTTTCAGGGGATGGTGATTTTCATTGTCTGCATGAATACTTGGTAAAAAATAAAAAATTACTTCAGATAATTATTCCAAACAGAAAATCAGAGTCTTCTTTACTTAAGCAGTTTCAAAATTTTAAGGTGTTTTTAGTAAGGGATAAGGATAAGGTTGAAAGAAGGTAATAAAAATGGGAGGCGTAGCAATATGACACGTAGTCATATGGTCGTTTCTCCCTAGTGATTAATTACACAATAACACATATATTGCCTAAAGTCAAGTACAAAAATGTCTAAATTACCGACACATCCGATATAGAAATTTTCTTATGTCTCGTATTTCTTCTGTCCATAAACCCCATTTTCTGCTAAAATAAACCCAATATAATTGAATTATGTTCGACATTGACAATTTTATTAGTCAGGAAGAAAACCACTCTCGTTATAAAAGGCGAATAGATTTTCTTCTTGAGAATAATCTTTATATAGAATCTATAGAAAAAGCTGTCGCAAGCGCAGTAGAAAATATATTTGAACACAAAACTCGAGCTTTCGTTATTTATGGAGAGCCACAAAGTGGGAAGACGGAAATGATGATTGCATTAACAGCGAGGCTATTAGATGAAGGATTCAAGATAATAATAGTCCTTTTAAATGATAATATTACTCTTCTTAATCAAAATTTAGAAAGATTTCGTAGATCAGATATTGATCCAGCGCCCAAGAATTTTACTGAGATATTAGATCCATCCGTAAATATAGGGAATAGCGAGTGGATAATATTTTGTAAAAAGAATTCAAAGAATCTCCAGCAACTTATCTCAAAACTTGATAATTTTCAAGAAAAAATAATTATTGATGATGAAGCGGATTATGCGACTCCAAATTCTAAGATCAATAAGAACGAAAAAAATAAAATAAATGAGCTCATTGAGAAACTTTTAGGTGAGAAAGGTACATATATCGGAGTAACAGCGACTCCTGCTAGGTTGGATCTTAATTATACTTTTGAGAATGAAAATGATAAATGGATAGACTTTTCTCCGCACACCTTTTATACAGGACAGGATGTATTTTTCCCAATGAATTACGAGGAGTTAAGCTCGCTTTCATATAATTTAGACTTACTCCCAGACGAAAATGATGATCCGAAGTATTTAAGAGAGGCTCTCTTTAATTTTTTTATCAATGTAGCACGGATAAATTTATTAGCGATTAAGGAAAATAAAGAAGAAGAAAACTATTGCATGATTATTCATACTAGCGGAAAAAATGTTGACCAGGCAAATGATTACAGAGAAACAATTAAAGTTTTGAATATCTTAAAAGACAGAGATAACAAATATTTCGAGTCATATTTTAAAAAAATTTGGGAAATGTCAGAAAAAAAATATTTAGGGGAAGAAGACAATATTACAAAATACATAATAAAGAATATTTCTAGAAATTTACCAGTTGTTATTAATAGTGATAAAGATATAAGTACAGGTTATTATGAAAGTGCAACAAACCCAGCAACCTTATTTACCATTGCAATAGGTGGAAACATCATATCTAGGGGAGTTACATTTAAAAATCTACTTTCTATGTTTTTCACTAGAGACGTTAAGCACAAGATTCAACAAGATACCTATATACAGCGGGCAAGAATGTTTGGTTCACGTCAAAAATATTTGCCTTACTTTAGTTTGCATATACCCAAAAACTCTTTCTAGATTGGCATAAGTGCTTTGTGTTTCATAGACTATCTCTATCTTCTATAAAATCTGGCAAAGGAGCCCCCGTTTGGTTAGAGGACAGAAGGGTTTCAGCAGTTGCATCGAGTTCTATTAATAGAACCACAGTAGATATGAATAGCGGAGAGATGGGTTTCTCAATTTTTGAATATAATGAGATTTATGAAAGAATTTTCAAAAATGAAAAGTTATCTAATTTTGAAAAACTAGTTAGTCTATCAGAATCAATTGGCGACAACAGTCTTCCTATATATTTATTAAGTTTTATTAAAACTTTTATGCCTTATGGAGATAAGTCAATCGGATTGCATGGAGTACGCACAACAGAAAAATATGCTGAAGCTCTAGATCGTCTGAAGGGTGTTTTTGGGGGAAAGGGTGATTACGATAAGTTTCCAGAAGCATCACATCATTTATTAATTTATAAAAATAATGTTGGCAAAGCGAGGATTATTTATGCTTATAGAGGGAGTATAAAAACACTAAAGAATAGGGGCAGAAGAAATGATTAAAGAATTTGAATTTTTCCATGGTGCTGCACTCTGTCAATTAGTTCATAATAAAAAGGTATATTCTATAGTTACCTATCCAACTGCAGATAATGCTTCTTACGTAATAAACAGCGGAGTCGGAGTTTATATAAAATATTCAAAAAAAAGACTCAGCCCTTGGAGATTTACTTTTAAAAAAGAACATCAAGACGAAATACTAGAAATGAAAAAAAGATTTGGTACGGTATATGTTATCTTGGTTTGTAATGATGATGGCATTGCATGTTTGGATTATACGGAATTAAAAAAAATTCTTGATTATTTACATGAAGAGGCAGAATGGATCGCAGTGTACAGGAGCAAGAGAGAAAAGTACTCTATAAAAGGTTCTGATGGTAAATTGCAATTTAAAATGGGTGTTAATGATTTTAGTAAATTGACTTCTCATGCAGGACTTTACGAGAAGTTATTCAATACGTGAGATAGACGTTCATTCTCAAATTCTTGAGAACATTGAGTATCCGGTATCTATGAATTTTTCTCCATTTGTAATATAATCCGCGTATGCCGATTTTTCAGCTTTCAAATAAAAAATTAATTCCAGTTAAAGAAAAAAGCTTCGATCTTGAGATAGCTATCCAGAAACTAACAGAAGAAAATTTAGAAACAATTTTCGGACTTAAATTTATTAGCGGGGCCCTTAATCAAGAATTTTCCATCCGAGCACAGGAACAAGATTTTTATATAGATACGCTTGCTTTTGACGAAGATCAAAAGTCTTTTATAATCATAGAATACAAAAAAGACAAAAGCATAAGTGTTATCGATCAGGGATTTGCATATCTTTCAGCAATGCTTAATCATAAAGCAGATTTTATTTTAGAACTTAACGAAAGACTGCATAAAACTTTTACAAAAAAAGATATTGATTGGGAACAATCAAGGGTAATTTTTATATCTACAGAATTTACTAACTATCAAAGAAATGCAATTAATTTTAAGGATCTTCCTATATTTCTGTATGAAGCAAGAATATACGACAACAATATAGTAGAATACGATCCAATTAAGCCATATCGTACGACTGAATCAATAGGATCAGTATCAAAAGACAAAACAATTCAAGCAGTAAGTAAGGAAGTGAAAGTTTATTCTTTTCAGGATCATTTGCAAAGAGTTAGTCCGGAATATAAAGATTTGTTTATAAGATTACACGATGAATTGATGAAAATCGGCGGAGGAATTACAGAAAATGTCACAACAAATTATGTAGGTTTCCGTTTTCATGGTACAAATTATGCAGCTATCTCATGTAAGGCTGGTAAAATTGTTGTTCATTTTAGAATGAAGACAAAACCACCAACGAGTTTGAAGATCGAAAAACGTCCGCAAAGTGCATGGGATATAACTCCACTTTGGAAGACTATAGTATTTGATGAATCACATCTTCCAAAGGTTTTAGAAATTGCCCAACATGCTTATAAAGATTATGCAAGCAGATTTAAAAACGGGTGATTAAATTGGAATCGCTACCTGAAAGGTGGAACAGATTCGGCGCCATTGTATAATAATTTAGTAAAATTCTTAATTATGCAAGATTTAACCAAACAAAAATGTGTTCCTTGTGAAAGTGGATTTTCTCCGCTTACTGAAAACGAGATCCAGCAATATTTGCAGCAAACCCATGGGTGGGAGTTTTCGCGTGGAAAACCACAAAAAATCAAGCGCAAATTTACCTTTAAAGATTTCAAAGAAGCACTAGATTTTATAAATAAAGTTGGAGAACTTGCCGAATCAGAAAACCACCATCCTGATATTTTTTTGCACAATTACAAAAAAGTGGATATTACTTTATCAACTCATGCGATAGGTGGTTTATCCTCAAATGACTTTATAATGGCAGCAAAGATTAACAATCTAGAATTGCTACACGGAAGGCTTCGGCCGTGAGCCCTTCGGCAGTGAGCTCAGGGCAGTCGAACTGCTCAGCCGAACGGCGAAACCACGTCTGACGTGGTGAAACAGATTTTTTGTTACAATAGCGCCAATGGATGAAGAAAGATTCAGACAATTAGTGGCAGAAGCAATTGATTCTTTGCCCGAGGAATTCTCCAAAAGGCTCAATAATGTTTCGGTAGTTGTAGAAGATTCTCCGAGTCCGCAACTTCTCCAAAGTCTCAAACTTCCTGCCTGGGCGCTTCTTTTCGGGCTTTATCAGGGAATCCCTCAAACAAAAAGAGCCGGCTATTCGGGGGTCTTGCCGGATAAGATAACAATTTTTAAAAACTCAATCCAAAGGGTTTCAAGGACAGAAGAAGAAATAAAAGCACAAATTAGAGCAACAGTCATTCATGAAATAGGTCACCACTTTGGTCTCTCCGAAGAGGATCTGAAAAAATAGTCTGCCATTCTTAAATTCTTAAGAAGACCGGAATGATTCCATTTCTTCTCCTTTTGTAATATAATCCGCGGGGTTTGATATACTGGATTGGTGAAGATAAAAGATTTCAAGGTTTTGTTTTTCTCAATAATTCTTTCTCTTGGGGCATGGGCAATGGGGACTTGATTTGGGGACGGTCCATCTATATCCAGGTTTTGGATGTTGACATTATGATAAAATCGTCATAAAATATGAAAGTACTCTATCATCCCGAAGTTGAACGGATTATTAGTACCTTGCCCAAAGAATATGGATCAAGAGTACTTAAGGTAATTGATTTATTTGAAGATTATAAATTTAATCTAATCCAAGCTTACTTAAAGAAAATTGCAAGGGGAATTTGGGAATTGAGAGGAGGAAGATATAGATTGCTATTTGGGATTATAAAGGGAGATACAATAATTGTTAATATGTTCATGAAGAAAACTCAAAAGACACCAAAACAGGCAATAGACTTAGCAATAAAAAGGTTAAAAGAATATGAGAAGTAAAAATAAATGGGTTAGTCATAAAGAATTAAAAGAAAAACTTTTAAAGGATCCTGAGTTTCGTCGTAAGTACGAGAAGCTTGAGCCCGAATTTCAAATTGCCCGACAAATTATCGGCGCCAGAATTAAACAGAAAATTTCTCAAGAAGAATTGGCAAGGCGTGTCGGTACCGGTCAGGCAGTTATTTCAAGACTCGAAGGAATGAACAGCAGGCCTTCTGTTTCTCTCCTTGAAAGGGTAGCAAAAGCCCTCAATACAAAAATTACTGTTACTGTCCAGTAAACAGGGAAGAATATGCTATGCTTAATTTGTGAAGGTTTATAATATTAAGCTCTTGATGCTCTCAATAATTCTTTGTCTTGGGGCGGGAGGCTTGGGTTCAGTATTTACCACTCCCGCAATTGGTACTTGGTATACTACTTTAAATAAACCCGTCTTTAGTCCTCCCAACTTTATTTTTGCTCCTGTCTGGATAACACTTTACATCCTCATGGCGATTGCCTTTTATCTTGTTTTAATAAATAAGTCAAAAGATAAAAAAATGGCAATAACATTTTTTCTTACTCAGCTTATCTTAAATGTCTTTTGGTCAATAATATTTTTTGGGCTTCATAATCCAATTTTTGCTTTTGTTGAAATAATTATCTTGTGGATTGCAATATTTCTTACGATAAAATCTTTTTATAAGATTTCCAGAAACGCATCCTATCTTCTCATCCCGTACCTTCTTTGGGTAAGCTTTGCTTCTGTTCTTAATCTTTCAATAGTCTTACTCAACCCCTAATAAGGTTTGTTTTTGCTTGTTTTTGTAATATAATCCGCTTATATGAATGAGCGGCAGAGAAAACAATATGAACTTGGTAAGGGGGAAATAGCCATGGGGCGTATGGTTTATGGAATGTATTTATTTATTGCCGTAGCTTCCACAACTGCAATTGCCGCCTCCTTCCCTTCTGCGCTTCTGGATACCCTTCCCAAATGGGCAAATATTACAATGGCAGTCTCCGGAGCCTTGAATCTGCCCGGTTCAATCGAAGCTTTACCTAAAATGCGCAAATGGTTAAAAGATGCAGATAAGACAATTAAAGATTTTGAAACAAATTATATAAATGCTCCGGTTGGCTCCCAAAACAGCTAGATTCGTTCATCCAATACCTCTCTTATATTTACTTTTTGCAAAATTTCATAAGCGCCGGCAATATCTCCTGTTTTTAGTAAATCAATAATCTTGTGCTTTTTCTGGTTATCTGAATTGGGCATAAATGTTAAACGCTTCAGTATTTCTAAGTGTTGTGGGTCTGATAATCCTCCTTGCTCTGCGAATTGAGCAAGTGAAGTCTGGAGTTTGTCTTTAGATGCGGCAACTTTTTCTGCTTCACGCTCTTCCTTATCTAATTGTTTCTTTTTTGCTTCTTCACTCACAAATCTCCTTGCGCCTTGCCTTCCAGCTTCTATCTGCGGATTTAGCTTTTGGGCAAGCTGATCCAGAACTCCGTAGAAATAATAACCACTCATATAGACAATCTCAGGGGAATCCATGTCCTTACCCATCCGTAAGGCAACAGAGCCAATAGTGGTAGCAACCGAAAATGCAACTGCGTTAATACCTTTAGATCTTACGCCTACTGCTTCAATATGAATATGATCTAAGATAAAATTTAAATCCAATTCATCTTCAAGCTCTTCGGCGTTTAATACCACATCATTTGCTATGGTTCTCTTAGCATCCGATGAGGTTATTTTATGTGAGACTAGCCATTTATTTGGGTGTTTCGGAGTTATTCGAAACACTTTTTGCTCGGGATCAGGAACTTCCGGACTCATGAGCGGATTATACAAAAATACAATTGAACATGAAAGACTTAAATATGCTTTAAGTTTTTTGTTGTTTTAAATAGAAATTTGGGGTAAAATTATGGAGCGCCGCCATCGTCTAGTGGCCTAGGACGTCACGTTCTCAGCGTGAAGATCGCGGGTTCGACTCCCGCTGGCGGTACACTTTTTTTTCTAGTATAATTTTCGTGTGAGTAAAATCTTTCTCTCAGTTGTAATTCCTTCGTACAACGAAAGGGCAAATCTCCAAAAAGGAGTCCTGGATAAAGTAGAACATTATCTTTCTGGACAAAAATACAGCTGGGAAGTTATTGTGGTAGATGATGGTTCAACAGACGGAAGTGTTGAGATTGTCGAAAATTTTGTAGAAGAAAATTCCCATTTTAAATTAATAAAAAATAATCATACAGGCAAAGCTGGAGCAGTAACAAAGGGCGTTCTTTCGGCAGAGGGAGAATATATTTTATTTACCGATATGGATCAGGCAACGCCAATTGAAGAGATTGGAAAAATTCTTCCTTATTTTGAAAAAGATTTTGATATTGCAATCGGTTCTAGAAATTCCAAGAGAAAAGGAGCTCCTTGGACAAGACTTGTTATGGCAAGAGGAATGATGACGCTTCGCACAATATTAGTTGGGATTTCGGGAATTTCCGACACTCAATGCGGTTTCAAAGCATTTAGAAACAAAATTGCAAAAAAACTATTTAGAAAAATATCTGATATAAATAACGGATTTGGGGAAATTTCAGGATCAAAAGTATCCGCCGGATTTGATGTTGAACTTTTATATTTGGCACAAAAAATGGGGTACAAAATAAAAGAAGTTCCGGTTAATTGGTTTTATGTAGAAACAAGGCGAGTCAGCCCTTTGAAGGATTCAATAGACGGATTAATAGATCTTATAAAGATCAAAATAAATGCCCTGTCCGGAGTTTATAAATAATGTCAAAAATTAAACTATTGGGGACTTTCTATGTACTAACAATAATTTTTCTGTTTTTATACTCTTTTACCCAAGTTGATCTTAATCTTACGCTTTCACAGTTTTCCTTGTGGCAGATAACTCAAAAATTTTTTCAGCAAATCGGATATTTTAACCGGCCTCTTTCCACAAGTTTTTATATATTAATTGTTCTTTTATTTTTCCTTTTTTATTTTTCCTTTTTATATTTAGCATCAAAAAACAAAATAGAAAAGAATCAAATTTGGTTTTTAACCATCATCTCAACAATAATTCTTTCTTTTTCCTATAACGCTTTTTCTTATGACTTATTCAATTATATATTTGATGCAAAAATAATTACTCATTACGGCCAAAATCCTTATCTTCATAAGGCTTTGGATTTTCCCACCGATCCGATGCTTAACTTTATGAGATGGACTCACAGGACTTATCCTTATGGACCCTCGTGGCTAATTCTCACGGTTCCCTTATCTTTTATTGGATTTAATTTTTTTCTTCCTACATTTTTTTTGTTTAAGTTTCTTTCTTCTTTAAGTTTTTTAGGAACTGCATATTTTATCTCAAAAATTCTTAAAAAAATCTCTCCCAAAAATGAATTATATGGACTTACTTTATTCGTTTTTAACCCTTTAATAATTATTGAAGTTCTTGTTTCTTCTCATAATGATTTGCCAATGATTTTTTTTGCAGTCCTATCGTTACACCTTCTTATCAATAAAAAATACTTTACTTCTGTTTTATCATTGCTTTTTTCAATCGGTATCAAATTTGCAACGTTTTTTTTACTACCGATTTTCCTTTACCCTTTATTTACAAAAAATAAAAATCAAATCAATTGGGCAAAACTTTTAAATTATATTATTCCTCTAATGACTATTTCTTTAATTCTGGTTATTACGAGGACTAATTTTCAGCCGTGGTATTTATTATATATAGTATCTTTTGCTCCTCTTATTCAAAATAGATATCAGGCATTTATTATAAGCACAGTATTTCCTTTTTTTGCACTTTTGGAGTATGTCCCGTTTCTGTATAAAGGAGACTGGAATCAACCTGTGCCGAATATTCTATTTTGGCTGACTATAATAGGAGTAGCATCATCAATAGCTCTTATTTTAGGGAAACCTCTTTTTGTAAAGTTGTTTGCCTCAAATAATAAATGATAGAATAAGCTATGGCTTTTCTTTGGAGCTTCGTAAAAAAACATAGACTTGAGTTGATTATCTTAGTTTTATTAACCTGTGTCTATTTTTTTCTGCGTTTATACCAGATAATGTCTCTTCCGATCTTTACAGATGAAGCTATTTATACGCGTTGGTCTCAGATTGCAAGGTTTGATGCCAGTTGGCGTTTTATTTCTTTGGTAGACGGAAAACAACCTCTTTTTATTTGGCTTAATATGACTCTCATGAGGGTTATTCACGATCCGTTACTCTCCGGAAGATTGATTTCGGTTTTTGCAGGTTTTGCAGCAATGGCAGGATTATTCTTTTTGGGAAGAGAAATTTTTAATAACAGATGGATAGGAATTTTATCGGCCTTTTTATATTTAATTTTCCCTTTCGCTCTGGTTTATGACCGCATGGCATTATACGATAGCCTGGTTGGAACTTTTGCCGTTTGGAGTCTTTATTTTGAAATTTTACTTATTAGAAGATTAAGACTTGACACTGCGCTTATTTTAGGAATGGTTTTAGGAGGAGGAATTCTTACGAAAACCTCGGGATTTTTTAGTATTTATTTAATGCCTTTTATGCTTCTTATTTTTGACTGGAAAAGTAAAAAAAAATCGGAAAGATTTCTAAAATTTATCGGACTTGCTCTTGTTTCAGTTGTTTTAGCATACGGTTATTATTCAGTCTTAAGACTCTCGCCGTTTTTTAGCATTATAGGGGATAAGAACGCGAATTTTGTTTACCCAATAAAAGATTGGCTTATGCATCCCTTTACATTTCTTATTGGAAACATTAAGGGAGTTTTTGATTGGCTTACAATATACTTAACATGGCCAATTTTTGTTCTTATTATTGCATCTTTTTTTATTTCTCTAAGATTCTTTAAAGAAAAAATCATGCTTTTGCTTTGGTTTTTAATCCCGTTTGTAGCTATTGCTCTTTTTGGGAGAATTTTATATCCAAGATTTATTTTATTTATCACTCTATTTCTTCTTCCTCTTGCCGCATTTTCTATTTACGAAATATTTACCCGGGTTAAAAATAAATATGTTTCTTTTGCTGTTGTATTAGCATTTTTACTTATTTCCCTAAGATCTGATTATTTTATTCTTACTGATTTTGCCAGCGCTCCAATTCCAAAATCCGATCTTGAGCAGTATATAAATGGCTGGCCGGCAGGCGGAGGAACTAATCAGATTATTGACTATCTCAATAGCCAGTCCAAAAAAGGAAAAATTTTTGTTGCGTCTCCGGGTACATTTGGTTCACTGCCAACATTCACAACCGAGATATACTTAGGAGAAAATAAAAATGTTGAGAAAAAAGGATATTATCCGATTCCATCGGAATTTCCTCAGGAACTTGCGGATAAATCAAAGAAAATGCCGGTATACTTATTTTTCTCAAACCAGAAAGAATTTGAACTGCAAATAAAAAACTGGCCGCTTAAATTAATTGTGCAATATAAAAAGGGGATAGGAGATTCATACTCGAAGCTATTCAGAGTTGAATCAAAATAATGGTTTCCTACAAAAACATCCGGGGACTTTTTCCAAACGGTAAATACTATTTTTTTATTCTTCTAGTTGTATTATTTTTCTT
>MFNM01000003.1 GCA_001782085.1 Candidatus Levybacteria bacterium RIFCSPHIGHO2_01_FULL_37_33 | reverse complement strand
TTCAGTAAGAGTACCAGTTTTATCAACCAACAAAACCTGAATCGATCCGAGTGTTTCAACAGCATGCATTTTTCTAATGATGGCATTCTTTTTGGCCATTCTTGTTGTGCCTATTGCAAGGGCAATTGTAATTACGGTCGGGAGGCTTTGTGGAACAGCCGCAACAGTGATACTTATAGATAAAAGAATTAAAGGAAAAAGTTCTCTGTTCTGAAAAAGTCCGATGGGTATAATTGATAAAGCCACAGCAATTGCAATAAAAGAAATTACTCTACCTAAGGCATTAAGACGTTGATTAAGCGGTGTTTTATCAGGAGAAAGTGTAGATAATGTTTCTGCTATTTGACCAAAATGTGTTTTCATACCGGTTTTTTGAATATTCAGGTGTCCTTTCCCTTTTACAACAAGAGTTCCTCCAAAAACCTCGGCATTTTGCTCTTTGGCAACCGGAAGAGACTCTCCGGTTAAGATAGATTCATCAACCTCCAGATCTTCATGGTGAAGAAGTATTCCGTCTGCCGGAATTCGGTCTCCTTCAGACAGAACTACGATATCACCCGGCACTATATCTGAGGTAGAAATCTCTTCTTCTTTTCCGTTTCTTACCACTCTTGACAGAGGCTTTACGTAATCTTTAAGTTTTTCAAGAGATTTTTCAGCGTTGTATTCCTGAATAAAACCTACGATTCCATTAAGAAGAAGAATTGCAAAAATAAATACAGCGTCTAAGATGGCACTAATAAAAAATGAAAAAATTGCAGCTAGAAACAAGATACCGTTAAGAAATGAAGGGAATTGAGATAAAAAAAGGATAATTGGAGAAAAAGATTTTTGCGCTGTTATCTCATTCTTACCATGAACTGCAAGAAGCTGATTTGCCTCATGACTGGTTAGTCCCTTTTCCATCATTAATTATTGTAGCATAGCTAAATGGATTCCTGTTTGGGGCGATATTGCAGAGCTTCGGCAATGTGAACGGGTTTTATCTTTATAGACTGTTCCAAATCTGCAATCGTTCTTGCAATTTTTATTGTCCTAAAATAAGATCTTGCCGAGAGATTCATTCGCTCAACAGCAAGTCTTAAAATTTCCAAACTTTCGGGGGATAAAACACAAAATTCTTTTACGTCGCGTGTAGACATTTCGGCATTTGATGTAATTTTATATTTTCGTCCAGAGGACGATCCGCCTTTGGCGGAAAATCTTTTAAGCTGCATATCTCTTGCCTTTTGAACTCTTTTTCTTATTTCCTTTGATGTTTCAGCTTTTAAATTTTTTTCGTTTGAGACGAGCTTCTCTGTCTTAACGGCTGGGACATCTAAATGAATATCTATTCTATCAAGCATTGGTCCTGAGACCCGTTTTTGATACCTAAGTATCTGATTTAAATTGCATTTGCATTCTTTAGTCTTATCGCCATAAAATCCGCAAGGGCATGGATTTTGCGCCGCAATAAGCATAAATTTGCAAGGGAATAAAACCCGTCCGCTTGCTCTTGAAATTGTGATATTACCATCTTCCATTGGCTGTCTTAACGCTTCCAAAACGTGGCGGGGAAATTCCGGAAATTCGTCCAAAAATAAAACTCCCCGGTGGGCTAAGGAAATTTCTCCTGGTTTTGGAACGTTTCCTCCTCCGATTAGTCCAATATGGGAAGTCGTATGATGAGGAGATCTAAACGGCCTTTTGGATACAAGAGATTTTTTATCCAAAAGGCCTGAAATACTATAAATTTTTGTAGTTTCTAATGCTTCCTCAAATGTAAGTTTTGGAAGGACTGATGGAAGTGTTCGCGCCAACATTGTTTTTCCGGCACCCGGCGGGCCTTTTAATAAAATATTGTGGGCTCCTGCTGCTGCAATTTCCATTGCCCTTTTTGCCTGTTCTTGTCCCCTTATGTCGTTCATGTCAAGATCAAAAATCTCATCTTTTAAAAATGAGTTGATATTAATATGTTTTTGCGGTTTTATTTCTTCCGCCGCTGTCAGATGTTTAAAAAGAGAGATAAGAGATGGGACGGGATAAATTTTTATTCCCGCAAGTATCGATGCTTCATTTGCGTTTATACTCGGCAGAAAAACTCTTTTAAGTTTTTTATTTCTTGCCATTATAGCTTGAGGCAAGATTCCGTTTGTGTGTCTTAGTCTTCCATCCAAAGACAGCTCTCCTAAAAAAAGAGCATCGTCAATTTCTGCTTCTAACTGCTCGGATGCAAGAAGAATTCCAAGAGCAATCGGCAAATCATAAGATGGTCCTTCTTTTGGTAAATCTGCAGGTGCTAAATTTACAGTTATTCTTTTGGCAGGAAAATCTGCGCCAGAGTTTTTAATTGCAGAGCGGACTCTTTCTCTTGATTCTTCAACTGCTTTATCGGGTAGCCCGACTATTGTAAAGGATGGAAGGGAACCCGATGAAACGTCCACCTCTACATCCACTGGGATTGCTTCCAAACCTACCACTGCTGATGACTGAACTTTGGCTATCATCTTTTAGTTCAAATGCGTCTATGGGAATTTCTCCCTGAATGATTACTTGCTTACTTTTAACTATAACTTTACTTACCAGCAAACGCAATAATTCTTGTCTCTCAGCAAACGTGAGGTCTGCAATGTTTTTCCGAGCAATAGCACAATATTGCTCAATTTTCTCTGGCGTTACTCTTATGTTTATTTGGGATGGTTGATTTAGCAACTCCTTTTTCTCATTTTCAATTTGTTTCTTCTGTCGGTTTATGTCCTTTATCTGTATATCCAGTTGGTCAAGAGAGAGAATATCCTTGCGGTAGGCGGTAACGACTTTATCTTCCTCTGCTGCTATTCTGTCAAGTCTACGACCCAGCTCCAATAACTGATTTTTCATTTCTTCTTGTTCTCCAATTTTATTTGCGTGTAAATCTTGAAGCTGTTTCAAGATTATATCTGGATTATTGAGAGCATCAACGATTTTACTCCATACCAGCGTTTCAATTTTATCTACAGGAATAGTTAAAGCAGTACAAATTCGTTTTTCTGGAAACCTTCTGACTCTGTCTGTAGAACGATAGTAACGATATTTTTTTTGTCCATCTCCCGACATCCTTGCCCCGCATCCGCAACCGCAAAAGAGAAGTCCTGATAGGAGATAGGGGAATTTTTGATTACGCTTGCTGAAGAAAGAATTATTTTTCAACTGCTCTTGAGTTCTGTAAAACAAATCTTCATTAACTATAGATGGAACAGCGATGGGTAGCCATTCCTCTATGGGTTTATATATCCTTCCTGTTTTCTTCATTCGTTTATAGCCATTATTTCTGGGTTTTGTGGGTACAACTGAAAGAGTTTTGTTATAATATGATTTCCCAATGTAATCTGTCCTTCGGAGTAGTCTTGAAAGGGTGCTATTTGACCATATTGTTTTGCCACTTTTTGTAGCTTCTACCTTTTGTTCATGAAGTCTTCTTCGCACCTCTGTTAGGGAACATCCTTCATTTCCTACCCATTCAAAGATCATTCGGACTACACTGGCTTCTTCTTCAAGAATTTCATACCATCTTTCTTCCTTGTTGTGATCTGGTCTAACATATCTATAACCAAAAGGGGCTTCATGCCCAACTAACTTTCCTTGCTTTGCTCGGTGGAGTCTTCCTCTACGAGTTCTCTCTCTAATTTTTGCCCTTTCATACTCAAAAAATACGCCCTTGATCCCCTGTAAAACCTTATCTTCCTCTGTTTCAGCTTTCCGTTCTTGAAGAAAGATTACTTCTATGCCTTTTTCTTCAAGCTCCTCTACTACAAGTTCTTGTAGCCAGTACTTTCTTGCTAATCTGCTTCGGTCAAATATGTAAAGAACATCAAACTTACTCTGAGCAGCATCATCACGCAATTTGTCTAAATCGGGTCTTGCAAGCAAATCTCCAGCCCATCCGTTATCAACATACTCACCGACTAATGGATTACCATCTGCTTTTATCCGTTCAACGAGAGCCGAAATTTGCGAGTCCTTAGTGTCTTCCTTTTCAGCAAGACTTGGACTTTCTCTTACATAATAAGCTGCTCTTTTCATTTTTTTATTTTGTATATATTAAGCGTAGCATAGAGCACACTGATGTCAAGTGTATAGCCTGTCAAATCAGTCTAAACTCAATACTCCAGCGTTGTTTATTAAGTAAGACACCTCCTCTCCAAGCATGATTGAAAGTCTGCTTACTTGTTTCCTGTTGAAAGTTGCCAGGTTAGAGATGACTCTTATTTTATTTTTTCCTACCCGTTGTGCAGTTTTTTCCTCCTTGACGATTTTTAATAAAGGCTTCATACGTTTATGTTGTTTACAAATAGCATTGGTACTCATAGACGAATCTTTCTCTTTTTACGAAACTTAATTGTGTATGTGAAATATGCAGATGGATTTTCAATGGTTTCCCATCCATATTTGTGGAGTTTCATCATACGATTGATGTTGCGGTTTATTGCTCGTGGAGTCCAATGCTGAGCGGTATACAACCAGTGCCCAGGTTTACTTTTATGGGAACTAAAGAGCTCTTCCAAAAGGGAAGCTATTTTTTTAGGTGGAGTACGATAACGGCATGTTTTTAACTCTGAGATAACTTCAAGTTTTCTATGAGTTAACTCTGATTTAACGCTGAGTTTACTGCTATCATTACCACTCCCACTAACACTGACACTATCGTTGGTTGTCTCTTTTTCTTTGTTGTAGGTTTCTTCTTTCGGTGTGGTTTCTTCAATCGTCTCGCAAGCTAAAAGCTGGTCCCAAGCGTCAAAACTAGGTCTTGTTGGGTCGTATTGTGCGTGATAAACATTCCTAATAAGATTTATTGCTTCCTCAAGAGTCAGCTCCGCCCTAATTTGCTCTTCATGTATTTTGTAAATCATAATTTTTCCTAATTTTTTCTAGCCTTCTGGGTTGATTTTTTAACAAATTATTTATTGATTTTTCAAAAATTAATTCGTAAGCTCTTTGTAACCGAAGAGCATTATCTTTACTTGGAGAGAACTCATATTTGACTTCAAATGTTTTTATGTCTGTCATAAATACAATCTATTTTTCAAGCTCTTGCTTTGCATAAATAGGAGATGAGGATTGACAGATAGGGAGTCGTTGAAGTATGCATCAATAGTTTCGGGTATCTTGGGATTATTCTCAAACAGGAATATAGCTTTTTTAGGGGTGGTTTTATCAATATCAAGAAGTTTGAATCCTAAAGTCAGGAGTAAGGCGGCAACTTCAAAGTCAGCTAATTGATACTCATCAGCTTTCATGCTCATATAAGTGGAGTTTATATGAGTGAGTTGGGCTTGTGGAGTTAACAGATTGGGAGATTATCTGTTACCAGTCATTCTTTTGTATCTCTTAACAGCCTCAATTACAGTATGCCTTTCAACTCTATCTTTTTGTGCAATTTTTCCATATCCTTCACCATTTCTGTTTCGCCAATACCAATCCCTGTCTCTTTCAAGAATTACAAGAGTTTTTGATTTTCTTGATTCATCTAAAACTTCTAGGAATCTCATCAAGCCCAAAAGACTCAAATCATAGTTTTTCCAGAGAGTTCCAAAACGGACACAATCTGATAAGAGTTCATAAAATGAAGTTGGTAATTTCAGTTTTTTCAAAGAAGCTCTTAGTGCCCTTTGATATTGTGTTTCTGTCTCTTTTGGAGATTTATTACGCCACTTCCTAATGAGCTTCACAATTTCTTTCTCAAACTCTGGCCTATCTATTAGTAGAGAAATTTCTTGAAATTTTCTTTTGTTGGGCACAAGAATTTTAATAGGTAAAATGCTCATACTCATATTCCCTCAATTTTACCACTAAACAAATAGCGTTGCAGAATATGCAGTTCCAAAAATAGCTTAAGGAATGTACATTCAAAGTGAGAAAGATGCGTACCTGCTGGTACACTGGTAGTCTGCTACTGTGTCGGGGTAGGCAATTCTGTGAGGTGTAGCTATCAATACAGCCCTTCGTATTTGATATTTACAGTTGGCAAAGGCTTTTCATGATAGTATTTCTCAATCTTATAGCTTCCATTGACGTTACGCATTACAAGAGTTAGGTTTTCAACTCTAGCATCATAGTCAGCGGTTGAATTGTCATAAAATGTTCTCAGTTCTTTCAAGGTTACCTGTATCGCACCATCCTGCTTTTCTATTCTTCTTACCATGTACCAGTTGAGATACGAAGGGAATCCTGCGGTAATGTACAGCCTAGGTTTTGAATTGATATCCTTACCTTCCAAGTGATCCAGCCAACCTTTTTCATCATTATTTACTGGTGGCGTAAACAAATCTAATACCTTCTTTGCCCTCCTTTCGTATTGTAGCGTTTCAAATGTTTTTACAAGCTGTATGATTTCCTCTTTTTCCTTATCCGTTACATTTTTAACATCGTAAGGATACTTTAACTCCAACTGGGCGACTTTTGAGCTTTCGGGTGATGTGTTTGGTGGGTTCTGCGAAGAAGGGGCTAAGTACGGCTTTATAACAGCTAGAACACCTGCTAGAGCCAGGATACTGACGAGTAGGATTACTAATTTATTCTTCGTGAACATAGGAATAGGTTACGAGTCTTATTTAGGGCTTCTGTAACGCTTCTAGGCTTCAGTTTAGCATAAAAAGGTAGATTATTTATTATACTCCTGAAGCCTTTTTTCAACACAATTCACTAGAAATTCATCTTTCTTAGAGAGAACAGCAAACGTAAACTCTGTTATTTTCTGTTTCATTTCTTCTTCGGTCAACTCTCCAGCGACAACTTGTCCAGACCAATAACGTATTCCAGCATCATTATTAGAAAGCTCTTCAAACTCTTTTAGACAGATTTCATAGGTTTGCTTCCTAAGACTGATTTCCTGTTGTTGCGATCTCAATTCCTGCTGTTTTGGCAGAGAGATTAACAGGTAATACGCTATTGCAATAGCAATTAAAATCAGTGCACCAGATACTATTTTATTATTTTTCAGCTCCATATTATTTCTTCTTGTAGTATAGCACTAAACTAATAAAATTGTTACTCACAGTGGATAGTTACTCTCTGTATCATTCTTTACACTGATGGCATGGGTATACAAACAATACCTCTGCCATACAAACACACCCTTAAGCAGTTTGGGCAAAATTTGCAGAGATTGAGAAAGGAGAAGGAGATCTCTCAGGAAAAGCTTGCGGAAAAGGTAGGAGTGCATAGAACCTATTTGAGCTTGGTAGAGCAAGGTCAAAGAAATCCATCTTTGAAGTTTGTGTACAGAGTTACGAAAGCACTCAATACCAATTCTTCCAAGCTCCTTTCCTTTTAATTCCTTAACACAGTGCTTAAACAAGGCGTGAATGTCCTTCCTGCCCCCTTTTCAATACACTATTCAACTCTAATCTGTTCACTCTGTATCTCATACATTATTTAGCCTTGTTGGAAGCTGATTTTGCTTTCCTGATAACCTAGTTCTGTGATTAGCCTCTGTGACATTTTAATTTTCTGTGATAGGTCTGTGGACTTTCTGTGATACTTCTTTGACTATTTTGGCTCATATTTATTGTGCATCTTCTTTTTGTCCAGTTTTCTCAGCTCCCATACCAGCTTTTTATACTTATCATCAGCGATTGATACATGGTTATTCAGCAAGATGCTCTCATAGTAGAAAACCTCATCCTTATTCCGTTGGTAGTTGCCTTCCATTTGCTTGATCCGTTCTCTCCCTCGTAAATTGTGCTCATCCAAATCTTGAGTTTCTATTTCTTCTCTCCATCCCATTTCCCTTTTTCTGTCTAGCCAATCGTTGGCATGGTCAATTTCACGGCTCTTGGGGCTTCTACAGAGGTACAGGACAGCCATTGTCGGGTGAAATGTCTCTACATAACCATTCCTGTTAACCCTCTCGTTGAGCTGGGCTAAGCTGTTTATAAGAACAGGGGCAAAGGAGTCTGCTAGTCCGAAATCTTCAACCACTATTACACTTATTCTTCTCCAAAAATAGCCAATGTAGCCTCCGTGTATCATTTCATAAGCCCAATACAAAGCTCTTTCTTCTTGCCCTCTGCGAATACTTTTCTGCAAGGCACTTACCACTTCATCTAATCTGTAATTATTTTTCGTCTTGAGTTCAAACCCTCTGCTTTTTTGGAGCTTTTCATCCTCATTGTCTTTAGAAACTTTTAGCAATTGTGGCTGCGTTGATTTCATAGGTGCAAGTTGTGCACTAACATATACATTTAGTTAGATATCTTCCGATTTAGACGCATATTGTGAGAGTCCGCCAGCCGAAGTTTGTCTGCACCATGCACCGCTTGGTAATTTTATACCGCAAGACCAGAACTCTCCGTATTGACCTTTCCGTTTTTTCATGGCAGTCTGATGAACAGGGCATTGAGGAGCTAACGCTTCTTCAGCCTGTTCTACGGAGTCAATTCGTTTGCCAAAGGGTGCTTGTTTGCTTTTTCCGTTTCCATTCATCACTTCTTGCCACATTTGAGCTTTGGTTCCTAATTCCTCAACGATTTTCAGGTACAACGCTTTTGCGTATGGCAACAGTTTGTCCATTTCTTCTTTGGTATCAGCTTGGATGTGTACTGTTTGCTTTCCGTCAGTAGAAAGAAAGAGCTCAATCATAGCTTCCTTTCTCTTGAATACTAAATGGGAAATTAGGTGGTAATCTTAGAGCTAGAAGTAGTTCTTGCCTTTTCTTTTCAAAGGCTTTTAACTCTTGTTCTAACTCATTTACAAGCTCTATCAAGGATTTGCTAGAAGGGTATTTGCGGAGTCTTTGATTATTTATTTGTATTGTCATATCAATCTATTTTCTCTATTTAATGTATAGATATAGTGTACCAGCCTGAACACTGATGTCAAATTTGGTGTTGCTGTTTAGCTTGATATAATAATCCATAGCGTAAAATTCTAATTGGATTGCTTAAAGTTTGGTATAATTCAAAAAAAGTAGATATGAAAACCGCTCAAACCTGTTATCTTTGCCAAGCACCCGCAACAACTTTTGACCATATTCCCCCTAAATCTTTATTCCCAAAAGATTTTCAATACAAAGGTGTAAAAGTTCCTGCTTGCAAGAGTTGCAATAATGCTACTTCAAAAGATGACGAGTATTTGCGGGATTGTTTTGCTATGACGGGATGGAATAAAGAAGCACGGCAAGTATTTCTTGAAGGAGTAAGACCAAGCTACTTACGACCTTATGCAATGATGCACCAAGTAACAAAACATCAAAAGATACTTAATTCAATGGCAAAGATAGATATAAAATCTCCCAGTGGTATATTTTTGCGTAAGGTAACTGCAATGAAAATGAAAAGCGATAGAGTTGAAAATGCACTTAAAAAAATTGTCAAAGGGCTTCACTTTCACAGATACAAAAAATCTATACCAGACAACTACACTCTAAAAGTTTACTTTCAACCAACAGATATTGGCTTGAATTTATTAGACGAAGCAAAGAAGAAAGGAGCATTGAACGCAGGTAGGTTTGGCAATACATTCTGTTATATGGGTTTTAATGTAAGGGAAGATGAGTTTGTGGGCATTTGGTGGTTATCTTTTTATCAAACTCATGCAGCAATTCTTATGGTAGATAGTTCTAATAAACTGCTAGGGTGATTTAGTTGAAAATGTTAGGGTTAGCGTCTTACTATCCTCTGCCGTTTTTGGTAGAATACTCCTGCTATGGCGATATACAAGCAATCTGGTAATAAACTAATTTCAATTAAGGAAAAGAAAATTGACCTAGAAAAAACAATACAAAATCTTGTTGAGCAAAATGTTGATGAGCTTTTTAATTTAAGTTTTGTCTCCTCGGAATTTCCCTTAAACAATTTAAGAATTGATACTTTGGCATTTGACGAAGAATTAAAATCTTTCGTAATTATTGAATACAAGAAAGACAAAAGTATTAGCGTTATAGATCAAGGATATGCGTATTTAGCACTTCTTCTTAACAATAAGGCTGATTTTGTTTTGGAATATAACGAGAAATGTAAAAAGAATTTAAGGAAAGATGATATTGATTGGTCTCAATCAAAAGTATTGTTTATCGCATCATCATTTACAAAGTATCAGCAAGAAGCTATTGGCTTTCAAGACTTACCAATAGAACTATGGGAAGCAAAGAAATACGACAATGATTTGGTATCCTTTAATCAAATAAGAGCTTCTGAAAAAAGCGAGAGCATAAAAACAATTGCGAAAAACCAAGATGTTGAAAGAGTATCAAGAGAAATTAAACAATACTCTGTTGAAGATCACATCAAGCCAACATGGAGCAAAGCGAAAGTATTATTTGATGAATTTTCCCAGCGAGTATTAGAGCTTGACTCTCGCTTTGAAATACACCCAGTAAAATACTACATTGGCTTTAACATAGAAAATAAGGTTGTGTTCAATGTAAAGATTAGAACCTCTAGAATAGTAGTAGAGCTATACAGAGTTAAACCAGAGGATCTTAAAGACCCAGAAAAAAGAACAAGATACAGGAATAAAAGTTTTGAATACTATGGTAAACATGTTACCCAATTTGATATTGATAACGAAGAAGATATTGATTATGCGATTCTGTTGGTAAAACAGGTATACAAGAGGTTTACGGAGTAGAGTTAAAACGCAATAGCATCAAGATTATAGCGGTTCTGAAATCATCAACCAGTGCTATCGTGTAATTCACCCTTAACCTTAAAGGTATAGAAGCACTCTTCTATATCTGGTTCATTCATGACTTCATTTATAAGTGAGCTTGGAGTTCAAATTTATGGATTGTGTTCCCTCGTTTGTAAAACTCGGGAGACCTTGGGAAGCAATATCCACCTCAACTTCGATAGGTACTGCATCAAGTCCCACAATCGCCGAAGAATTTACTTTTGCAAGCATAAAGTTATGATAACATATTGATAATTACACTTGACAGTAGGTGTCATTTTTTGTATAGTACAGTATATACAATGCAAGTTGACAAAAAGGTACTTGAATTTGAATGGGATAAGGGAAACATCGGAAAAAATAAGAAGCATAGCATATCAGATAGAGAGGCAGAGGAAGTTTTTTTCGATAATAAAAGATTTATATTCAAAGATAAAATCCATTCTCAAGGCGAAGAACGATTCAGAATAATAGGTAAAACTAAAAAAGAAAGACTTTTATTTGCGGTTTTTACAAAGAGAGGTAAAAAAATAAGAATAATTTCTGCAAGAGGCATAAATAAGAAGGAGGTGTATCTATATGAAGAAAAAATTAGAACTTCCAAAATTTAAAAATGAAGACGAAGAGAGGGAATTCTGGTGGAATCTTGACCTCTCAGAGTATTATGAGTCTTCGGATCTTGAAAGAGTAAGTTTTCCCAATCTTAAGCCCACTACTCGCTCAATTTCTATAAGAATTCCGGAGTATCTTTTAGACAGAGTTAAGGAAAAAGCCAACGAAATAAATATTCCATATCAGTCTCTTATAAAAGAATACATAAAAAAGGGAGCTTTATCTCCATAAATACCGACAATAGCAGCTGAATTAACCTTTGCAAGCATATATTTATAATAGCAAAGTTTAAGAATAAGATTATCTTCCAAGTCTTCTGTATGCATTTCGTATTGCATTCAAAGAAAACTTTTTTAAACTGTTACCGATGTGGTCAGCCAGCACAATCTCTTGACAATACTCTGATTTTCTGATATTCTGATTTTATGATAAACACGCAAGGAACAGCAATAATAAGAGACAGGGGGCAGCTAACTATTCCCGATTCCATTCGAAAAGTAGTGAACTGGGCTACTCCTTTATCTGCTGTAACTATTTCTGTGGTTAATCCTGATGAGATTATTATCAAACCTCACCGATACCAAAAAGAGATTAATTGGGATAAAATTTGGGAAGCAATTAAGAGCGCGCGAGCTATTAAAGGTAAAGGACGAGGCAGTTTATCTAAATTTATCGCAGAAGATAGATATCGTCACTGATGAAAAGACTTGTTATCGACTCCTCAATTATAGTAAAGTGGCTACATCAACAAGAAGAAAGATATCTAGATAACGCAGACAAAATAATCAAAGATGTTAAATTTGGTGATGCAGCTCTTATAACTTCGGAGCTTGCAAAATATGAGATAGGAAATGCTTTGCTCCTAAGTAAAAAGGTGCCAGTAAAAGATGCAAAAGTATCTTTTGAGAGTCTTTATTTACTCCCAATTCAATTTGTAGTTCAATCAGAAGATGAGGCAAGAGAAGCATATCGGATAGCTCATGAGAACAAGATTACTTACTACGATGCCAGTTTCATGGCTCTGGCCTTAAGACAAGATGCTATCTTAGTTACTGATAACCCAAAACACCAAGACAAAAAAATCCGCGGACTTAAAGTAATTTCTTTAAAAAATTACTGATAAATTATTGATTAACTTCAATGGGTACTGCATCAAGCCCCACAATCGCCGAGGAATTAACCTTTGCCAGCATATTAATATAATATCAGAAAGATTATAAGGAGGAATGGTTACAGAATTTCCATTTCTTTATTTTTTAAATCAAAAGTAATTTTGAAACGATCAAAAAAACCTAGCTGTCCTAAAATAATCGGTGTTTCATGAGGCAAATCATTAGTAAAATAAAAGAGACAGTCATACTTTTTGCCACAAGCGTATATTGTAACTGCTTCTTTTTGAGCTCGGAATGTACTTCTGTTGGCCGTAGTAAAAATTGTCGGTTCTTTTTTTGAAAATTTAATTCCCAACCAAATTCCAATATCCTCTTTGCAGAAACAAACATCAGCGCCCGAATCAATAAGTGCAATAACACCCGGACTTACTTTGTGGGTTTCTCTATATCCAAGGGATATTTTAATCCATGGTTTTAATGTTTTATTATCTGGGGAAAAATATGGGTATTTAGCCATTGCACAAAGTGACAAAGCCAAAGTAGTTTTGCGAAACCGGAACAAGTAAGACGTCTTTCATATCTTTAATTTTTTGGCAAGTTAAGGCAAAAGTTTTTCCGTGAGCCACAATCTTATCTTCTTTATTTAGTGCCACCCAACCTGATTTATATTTTTTAAGCAATTTTGACAGATTTACGATTTTCATATGATGTAATCATAGATATTATTTCACCTATTGTCAACTTGATAAGCCCGACAACCGCAGAAGAATTCATTTTTGCCAGCATATATTTATAACAACATTTTAGAAGTTGAAAAAATCATTGTTTGAATAAAGATAATTTTGTATAATACTGGCATGCCTGAAGATAAACCAATGACTAAAGATAATCCAATAAGTGAAGTGAAGGAATATTTTCAATTCCACACATTACCGACTCGGAAGGAAAATCTATTGCAACGAGTAGAATATGGTTTTGAGAATGCCGGGAAACTTTACGATGATCACACTCTATTACTAACTCAAGTTTTGGACAGAGGTGATCAACAGGAGTTGCTAGATCAATTAAAAAAAGATATGTCTTTTGCGCAAACCCGCGGAGAGAAAGACACAGCGAAACAGAGATATTGGGATTCACTAGCTTCTAGATCTGCTTTTACCGCATTAAATGAAATAGGCGATAAAATGGAAGGTAATTTTTCAATTGGACTAAAAGGAGGAAGAAAGGTAGATATTACACAAGACTACGGAGACTTAAATGAAATTTTTTCTAGTTTAAATAATCTTAGTCCAAACCTCTTAAATACTCAGTTGATTTGGGAAGCATTTAAGCCAGTTGGACCAGGCGATAGACGATTATGGGATCTTAAAGAAATATTTGAATCATGGGGTCTGAGTGGTGAATCTCCAGAGTTTAGACTTCTGTTACTTGCCTATCTTGAAAGAGGTGCCAAAATTCACATGATGGAACCACTGGTTAGGGCGGTAAACCACTATGAGGATATACGCGTAAGGTCTTCAGATGGCAATGATGTTGGTGTGAAGGACATCAAGAAAAAAATACTTGAAAGAATTTTTCTCGGTGATCAAAAAAAAATTAAAGGACAATTTGATCCTGAAAGATTTTACGGAACAGAGCATTTCCGTGGTTTATTCTATCAAATTCAAGAACAGGAAAAAAATCTTGCAGTTGAGATCTGGCAAGATAACTGGCAAGAGGGGATTTTTGTTGTTAAATTAATCGCATTTTTGAGAACGTCCTATCTTCGTAAAGATCAAGCGCAAGCACAAATTTGGGGAAGTTTAGTTCAAGCCCTATCGAAAAGAGATTTTATGCAAGCGGGAAAAATTGCAAGAGAAACTATCTTGGATAACCCTGAGATTTACAGTGAATGGATCTGGCCAGTTGTTGGTGTTACTTTTGAGGATATTGAAGCTCATCAAATTGAGCTAGGGGATATGAGGTATTTAAGTGAGGAAGAAAGATACAAGTTACAACAGACAAGAATAGAAGATAAACGTAGAGAATTAGCACGGCAGTATGACGAAGACCGTTTACCAGAGTTATGGTTCAAGATCGAGCCTTATGCTGGAAAGACAGGGGTTGATAGGGATGGAAACCCAGTAAAAATAATAAAAAAAAGCTGAAAGATTTTCACGACAGAAGGGAATTTTTAAAAAGATTCCAGGGTATGTACATGTTTTTACTGGCAATAATGGTTTTGCAACTTACGGTGCTATTTGGCGAAGAATTGAAAGTGGTGAATGGATATTCTCCTACGTTAAAAATTTCTAGATTCTTCAAAAATATTAATCAACAGTTTCTTTTCTCTTGACAAACAAAACCCAATTTAGTAGAGTAAATTATGGAGCCCCAAACACTACCCTTTGGCCTTACTTTTGATGATGTTCTTCTTTTGCCCGGCTATTCGGATTTCACTCGTTCGGAAATAGACCTTTCAACTCAACTTACAAAAAAATTAAAACTTCAAATCCCTTTTGTTTCATCTCCTATGGATACAGTAACTGAGGCAAAACTTGCAATAGTTTTGGCAAAACTTGGGGGGATAGGAATAATTCACCGAAATTTAACAATAGAAAATCAGGTAAGAGAAGTTCAAAAGGTCAAAAAGATCCGTTCGGCAGGCTCAGGACAGGCACTATTGGTGGGAGCGGCAATCGGCGCAAGCAAAGGTTTTGAAAAAAGGGCAGAGGAAGCCGTTAAAGTGGGAGCAGATGTAATTGTAGTTGATTCGGCTCATGGATTTTCAAAAGGAGTGATCGATGCGACAAAATATATCAAGAAAAATTTTCCAAAAGCCGAAGTTATTTCCGGAAATATTGCAACGGCAGATGGAGCAAGAGCACTTATTGCTTCCGGCGCAGATGGACTTAGGGTCGGCATGGGGCCGGGTTCGATCTGTACAACAAGAATAATCTCCGGAATGGGAGTTCCTCAAATAACTGCCATAATGGAAACATCAAAAATAGCAAAAAAGGCAAATGTTCCAATTATTGCAGACGGAGGAATAAAATATTCAGGAGACATGATCAAGGCCTTAGCAACAGGTGCCTGCGCAATAATGATGGGAAGTTTTTTCGCATCAGCTCTAGAATCTCCAGGCAAAATAGTTATTTTAAAAAGAGAACAAGTCCCTCATAGATTTTTAAGCATTTTTGAAAAAAAACAAAGAAGATTTACTTTTAAAGAATATCATGCAATGGGTTCTATCTCTGCTATGAAAAGAGGAGCAAAAGTCAAATCGGAAGATGAGTTTCATAATAAAGATTATAAAGACAGAGTGTTAATAGCAGAAGGAGTTGAGGGGTTGGTTCCGGTAAAAGGTACTGTTAAAGAATTAATTGAACAGGCAATTGGAGGAATAAAATCCGGAATGTATTACGTTGGAGCAAAAAATATAAGAGAGCTTTGGGATAAAGCGCAGTTTATTAAGATTACGCAAGCCTCTTTAACAGAAAGCCACCCCCACAGCATCTTGGTTACAAGTAGCGGAAAAAATTATTCATGATTATCGTAGTTGATTTTGGATCCCAGACTGCCCATTTAATCTCAAGGAGAATAAAGGAACTTGGAGCTTCTTCAAAAATTATTTATCCGCAGGAGGCAATTCCGCAGATTCACAAGAACAGAAAAGACATAGACGGAATAATTTTATCCGGCGGGCCGGCATCAGTATATCAAAAAAATGCACCAGCGATAAATCCCGAAATTTTTAATTTAAAAATTCCCATCCTTGGTATTTGTTATGGGTTTCAACTCACCGCAAAGCTTTTAAAAGGAAAAGTAATCTCGGGAAAAAAAGAATACGGGCCAGCCACACTAAAGTTAAAAGTTAAAAGTGAAAAGTTAAAAGTTACGAAGGATTTGCCAAAATCATTCGTTGTTTGGATGAGTCATGGAGATGAAGTTATAAAACTGCCAGAGGATTTTGAAGTTCTTGGGTCTTCCGAACATGTCCCATTTGCTTTTGTAGAAGATAAAAAGAGAAAGATCTTTGGACTTCAATTTCATCCGGAAGTAGAACATACGGACTTTGGAAGAAGAATCATCAAAAATTTTCTAAATATTTGCGGTGCTAGATTCATCAAGTCTTCGGTTAACGTAAAGAGAATAGAAAAGGAAATTGCCGATAAAGTAAAAAAGTCATACGTAATAGGCGCAGTTTCAGGAGGAGTTGATTCAACAGTTGCGTCTGTTTTAACAGCCAACGCAATCGGTGAAAAATTTATCCCTGTTTTTGTAGACAACGGGCTAATGAGAGAAGGGACAAAGGAGCATCTTAAAAAAATATTTGATCACATA
>MFNM01000002.1:3286-5671 GCA_001782085.1 Candidatus Levybacteria bacterium RIFCSPHIGHO2_01_FULL_37_33 | reverse complement strand
CGAACAACAACTCTTGATAACGGATCAGAGCACGTAAAACACAGCGAGTTTGGAATACAAGCATATTTTGCAGATCCGTATTCTTCCTGGCAGAGAGGAGGAAACGAAAACGCAAATGGGATGATCAGATGCTACTTCCCTAAAGGAACAGACTTTAGTACAATCACTGATGAAGAGTTAAGAGATGTTGAGTGGGAACTTAACAATAGACCCAGGAAACGCCTTAACTTTAAAACACCACAGGAAGTATTTACTGAGTGCCTCAGAAATCCCTAAGGGATGGCATTCGTTCCTAGAATACGGGCTTGGTAAGAAATATTCGAGAATATCATATAATATATATATCCTTATATTAAGGCTTATGGGGGATAATAACTTTATGGTAAAGGATTGTATCTTTTGTCAAGAAATTGAAGATATAAAACACAACAAAATAGACCCCTTTTTTGTAACAGAACTGAAGACAGGATATGTTTCCCTTGGACATAATCAATATTACAGAGGCTATTGTCTTTTTATCTCAAAGATTCATGCTTCAGAATTGCACAAATTGGACAGCGAGTTTAAAAAGCAATTTTTAATTGAAATGGCTCTTGTGGGAGAAGTGATTCATACAAGCTTTCAGCCAAAAAAAATAAATATTGAACTATTGGGTAATTCTCATCCACATCTTCATTGGCACATTATTCCAAGGTATAAACATGATATCCTTCCGAAAATTCCTGTTTGGAATAATTCTGAATTTTTAAAGAATAAAAAACGGCCATCTGAATCCCAGCTTAATTCATTAAAAAAAGTATTGCTATATGGTTTCGATACAATATTAAAAGGGTAGAGGTTTTAATAAATCTTGAGGATATGCTATGTGTAGCCACGGGGATTCATAAGATGTTGCATATAAAGAACGATGATTGTTAACTATATCTTGTATTACATTACCTAGATACACTTCAGAGTTGGGATAAAGTCGCATATAGTGAAATAACTTTTTATTACTTGCAAAAATCATAAGATCTCTTAAGTGATCGGAGTCGGGTTGTGAAGGAGCTTTTGCTAAATACTCAACTACCTCTAATCCTTTGACTTTAGCAACAGGATGAGTATCTGCAGTGTCAAGGTGAGGTGATAGGGTAGTTGCTACATCCGCATTACTTGTATTGAGAAGCTCCATAGCTTGTGTATATGCCTGAGGTTCAATAATTATGTCCCCAGGAACAGCAAGAAAAGTACCATGTATAAAACCTTCAGCACTTTTAAAGGCACCATAATCGTCTAATCCTTGGGGAACTGGAACGTAGGTAACTGATACTTTAGGAGGCTTGTTCCGGTCTATATATCCTTTTACATCCTCTCCTTTATATGAAATAGCAACCTTGAGATCAACAGAACCAAAAGCTGAAATTAGTTGTTCCATAATATGTCCTATCATTGGTCGTCCTTCAATCAGCAGTAAGCATTTTTGAGCATTTTCTGTTAGTATGCCCATCCTGGAACCTCGTCCCCCAGCCAACATTAATGCTTCAATTTCTGGTTTCATATTTTGCTGTTATTATAACCTACTTTATCAAAATTTGTATTGTATAGTTTGGAGTAATATAATGACAGCCACAAGTATAAGTCTTTTGTAAGGCTAAAGCATCTTAAACTATTTTACAAAAATGGGGAATATGGGAGGAATTAATATATTACTTATCGGCCTTGGTGCGCATGCTAAAAGAATTTATCATCCTATTTGTGAACGAGATGGTAAAACCTATAACATTCAATTGGTATACGCGGTAGACTTGGAAGGAAAGCGGAATGACATTGCTAAATATTTAGAAAGCAAAAGCGATACATTAACCAAAACTTACTTGCATACAACATAAACACCTGATAATCTAACTTCAGTTAGCTAACGCCGTATTTGCACACTCAATAAAGTGGTGCAAGTATTCGGCGTTTTTTAATGTTTTGAAAGGGGGTGACAAAAAAGTATGCCAAGACTGACAGGTCCATTGTTCTCTTTGGATGCAAGACAAACGTTAGCGAAAACTATCGTTTATTCTGCTTGGAAAGGCCTTAACTACGCAAGGATTAGGGTTATTCCGTACAATCCTAAGAGCGCAGCTCAACAGGGGGTAAGAACATCTCTTACCTACGGTGTGCAATATTGGCGAGACGGTTCGGTTATTGCAGGTGATAAAACTGCATGGAATGGTTATGCCGCAGGATTAAATGAGTCCGGGTTCAATCGTTATATGCGGTACTTTATCGGAGACAACTACGATGAGGGAACTCAATCGTTCGTCTTTGTCGGTATTCCAGCGCCAAGATAATATCTTGTAAAAGATTGGCCTGTTTTTATGCAGTCCTTGGCGTGAAGCGCCCATGTTTAAGATAGTA
>MFNM01000002.1:0-3260 GCA_001782085.1 Candidatus Levybacteria bacterium RIFCSPHIGHO2_01_FULL_37_33 | reverse complement strand
GAAGCGCCCATGTTTAAGATAGTAAAACTTGAAAGCGGTGATCAGATCATCGCCTCGTGGGATATTGTTGGCCATCTAGCCGGCTGGATTGATATTTTATTTCAGGAATCCCAGAAACTAAAAGACTGCGGCGTTTTATCTGCTCTTATCCTCAACCACGAAAACAAAATTTATTTCCATGGAGGTTTTGTTGCTCCTAATTTAATGCTTCCTATCTCCTATGCACTCAATGAAGAATTTTACGGACAGTATCCGGGGACGCGAGAAGTTGAGGTTGTACCTTTGCTTCTCTGCCTTGTTAAAAAAGAACTTTTAGAAAAATTACCAATTCCAGAATGTGCCGGAGAATGTATTTTTAAGGATTCCGAATATTGTCTCAAAGCAAGAGAGTTAGGTTTTAAGAGTTACACCACTGATGAGCTGATAGTCCAGTTCAGGGGTAAGGGGCAAGGCTTAGAAAACAAAGAGGAATTTACTCGTCAATTTACGCTTAATCACAACTTCTTCAAGGAAATGTGGAGTAATAAGTTGCTCGAACAATATAAGTATCCAATTATGTATCATACGGGCGTTGAAGCGCCTACTGGGTTTGCTATTGCCGCCAAAAATTATATTTCTGCACTTCTTCGATCAAAAATTAAAGTTCACTACTCAAACCTTTTTGGCATACCGGAAGGCGAGCCGTTGTGCGATGATGGACTTGTCAATGACGCAAGAGAGCTTCCGCCAACAATGGATTTACCACAAATTGTCTGGGCGCAGGCTCCCTTATTTTTCAAAAACTCCGGAAAATATAAAATCGGCCATTGTGAGTTTGAGGGGACTATCGCTCCTTCGTCTTGGATTTCCTATTGCAACATGATGGATGAACTTTGGGTGCCGACAAAGTGGGACAAAGAAAAATTTGCTAGTGCTGGGGTTACAGCCCCTATTTATGTTATTCCGCAAGGCATTGATCCAAACTACTTTCATCCAAACATGGCGCCGATAAAAACAGACGCAAAAGAAAAATTTAAGTTTATAACCAACGCTACTTGGGAACCCCGCAAAAATTTACGGGATTTAATAATTGCGTTTACTAATGAATTCTCAAGAGATGAAGATGTCTGCTTGATTGTTAAAACTATGTCTTCGGCTCTTTCTCAACCGGTGAAAAAAGAGACTGAAGCAATTAAGGCGCCAAGGGAAGGCGCTAGAGTTTATGTTAAAGAAGATATCTTACCGACTGAACAATTAGGCTGTTTCTATACTGCCGGAAATTGTTTTGTTCTGCCAACGCACGGCGAGGGATGGGGTTTGCCTATCTTTGAAGCGCTCGCTTGCGGGCTTCCGGTAATAACCACAGGGTACGGCGCGCCTAATGAAACCTTAAGAGATGACAACGGAGAACCTTTGCCCGGTGTCCATTTTGTTGATTGGGAGGAGGGCGAAGCAAAAACTTCCTATGTCTATTTAGAGGGTAACAAGTGGGCAATACCTAAGATCGAGGATTTAAGAGCGAAGATGCGTTTTGTTTTTGAAAACTACAAGGAAGAAAAGAAAAAGGCGCTAAAAACTTCTGAAATTATCAGACAGAAGTATTCTTGGGACGCCTGCGCAGTCCCTATTATTGAACGGCTCAAAGATATTTATGCAACTCACTAAGGATTTCTACAATAAAGATTACTTTGAGGGTAAAAACCAGATTGCTTATGATTCATACGCTAAAGCCGGCGGGCTTCTCAATACTTTTGCGACTTGGACTAATGAATTATTTAAGCCGGAGAGCGTTTTAGATGTGGGGTGTGCTTATGGATTTGTAGTTAAACGCTTTCAGGAGCTTGGAGTACCTGCAACAGGCGTTGAGTATTCCCCTTACGCGGTAAGCCGTGCAGTAACACAGGAGATTATAGAGGGCGATGTCCGCGATCTTTCAAGATTTAAGGACAATAGTTTTGACTTAGTGATTGGTACTGAACTTTTAGAGCATATACCGGAGGACGATTTATTCAAAGCGGTTAAGGAACTGCACCGAGTAACCAAACGCTGGGTGTTTTTGCTTATCTGTACTGCCGGATCAGACCATATTGAATCAAGGGGCGGTAAAGGCGACCCGTCACATATAACCATGAAGCCCCGCTGGTGGTGGGAGAGCTTATTTCACCGCCTAGACTTGAAGCGCGACTTTCCCAAAGAGGACTTTGCAAATAACCATCAGCAGTCAAGGCAAATGAAATGGGCTGGGCGCTTCTTTGTCTTATCTAAAGAATAATAATTATGGACATTTCAGGATTTAAGGCTATCTGGGATTCAATAACACCAGAGCAACGAAAGGCTAAAATTGAAGCACTAACCGAAATTAACAAACTCAAGCAGTTATGTTACGGCAAAGGATATATTGAGATTGGCAGTGATTTTAAGAGTATTAAAATACTTCAAAATAACAAAGAGGTAAAAAGGCTTCAACAACTTTTCGAAAAAGCGGGTATAAGAGGTGTGGAGTGGAAATAGCGCTTATTCGTAAAACCAAAGGAAATCTGGATTTTCGACCTCTTTTATTTCAGGATCCCAAAGTCTCCATTTTCCATCAATATTTTTAACGTCCCAGAAGCCATCAAAATATTTATAGACTATTTCATCATCAACCATATCTTTAGTGGAGAGCTTAATTTTAACCCGATCTTTTTTGTCCTTATCTTCCTCAATTTTAATTACTGTTGTATCAAGTAAAGATTGATACCCCTGCTTCCAGTAGTCAAACCCGTGTCCCTCCTTGAAATTGTCTGATAAGAGCTCAAATGCTTTTTCCAACTTTCTTACTTTTAAGTAATTATAGAAAGTCGCAACTGCAAAGTCTGCGCTTGTCGTATCATCAAATGTAATTTTCTTGATGTCTTTTAGCGAATCGTCAGCTGTGGACATTTCCAGCCATTTTTGCTTGATAGAATCCGCAGAAATTCCTAAACCTAAACCGGAAAGTCCGGCTGTATTTATCGCCACCACTTCACCGCAAATATTTATCATTGGTCCGCCCGATACTCCGGGCGTAAGCGTTGTGTCTGTTTGCAAGTATTCCACACCTACATCTTTTGATCTTCTTCTGCCCGAAAGCGACCCTTTGTTAACCGAAGCCTCGCCAACAAGAGTTCCACCCAAAGGAAAACCTATTGCTAAAAGTTCTTCCGCGGGATTTAGTTCTTTCGGATCACCCCAAGAGATAACAGGTAGATTTTTGTTTATTTTAATAATGGCAAGGTCAACATTTTTATCTGCCATCAGTA
>MFNM01000001.1 GCA_001782085.1 Candidatus Levybacteria bacterium RIFCSPHIGHO2_01_FULL_37_33 | reverse complement strand
ATCCGGTTTCAAGAACTGTTGGTCCAAACGCAACTGCAAATTTCGGAATAATACTAGCTCCCACTCCCACTCCAACCCCAACTCCAACTCCAACTCCAACACCCCCGCCGACTTATACCATCTCCGGGAATGTTTTTGTGGACAACGGGGCAGGAGGAGGCACAGCAAAAGACGGAATCAAGAACGGCACTGAGGGGAATTATACTGACGGCACATCAACAATAGAGATAAGAAGCGGGGGATGTTTAGGAACGCTTATAGGAAGTTTTTCCTCGGCAAACGGAGCGTATAGTGTGAGCGGTATACCTGCCGGAACTTATGAAGTATGTTATATTTCTCTTCCCCCCGGATATCAAATAATAAACCCAACCACCGGCCCTCCGCCATTTTTTACTGTGAGCGTAGGTCCATCTGTTATTAATAAAGATTTTGCCATTGCGCTTCTTTATGGACCATGGATACAATCAACCGGAACAGACATAAGGTTTGATAGCGGCGGATTTAATGACCCCATACCATCAACCGCTACTCTTGCCTGTGGCGGACCGAATGCATCTATTCCGGGCACCGGAACAAGCCCGGGAATTATATTCTCAGGAGACAGTTCGCCAAATTTTGGCCAGGGGCAGGCATCATCTAAAAACTGGGTCGTGGGCGGAGCTAGCTATCCGGAAGTTTTTGCTCCCACAAAAGGCGGCGGCTTTGCAACTTCTTACGCATATGTTTCATCGATTATAAAACAGGCAGGACTAGAACGTAAGGATCTCACACCCTATTGTAAATTTCCAATAGGCGGAGGAACCGGACTATCAAACTGCGTTTTGCCTACGAGTTCTACGAATTTTCCGCACGGGTTATATAAAGCCAATGAAGATTTGACTCTCAAGGGAGGATCCCCCACCTTTAACTTTAGCAACGGCACTCAAACTTCGGTGCTTGGGAAAAACTCTATAACTTGGAGTCATACCATTGGCTTAGGCAGTGATCGGCTTCTTGTTGTCAGAATATATAACAATGCCATTTCTCCCTCCTTAGCCACCGTTACCTACGGCGGTACAAATCTACTAAATCTGGGAACCAAAGACGATGGCATTCACAGAGTAGAAATTTGGTATATGTTAAATCCTCCTGTAGGAATAGCTAGTATCGTCGCCACATTGCCCGTAGGATTTGAGTCTTGGATTGCGGGAAATTCGACCTCTTTCTCTAACGCAAACCAAGCGATTCCCTTCAATGGCATGACACTTACTACTAATACAGGAAGATTATCCAATGGAGGTACTATGAGTGTTACCGGTATTCCCACCTCCCCTTCCGAAATGGTTGTGGATATATTTGCCCGAGATCTTTATGCCCCTGTGGCTATTCCAGCCGTTCTTGGCCAAACCCAAGATTTCCTGTTTGGCAGTAGCGGAGCTTATGCCTCATTCGGTAGTCATAAAACCAGCACTTCCACCATGGCATGGGCGACGAGCGGTGGTTCTGACAGTTGGGTGGCTGCGGCAGTTTCTATAAGACGATCTGGGTTAACAACGTATACTTTTCCTGCGGGTAATTATGTAATTCTTGTAAATGGCAACTTAACAATAGATACTAAGCTTATTGTTCCGCCCGGATCAACTGTTACCTTTATAGTCTCGGGAGATATTACTGTAACATCAAGCGTTGGCGAATCGGTCATTACGTCTACAGCATCAGACATCGAAGGTTTTTATAGTACAGATAAGAGTTTCATAATTCAGGGCACAAACAATTGTTCGGTTGGAACAGATAAACGACTGAATGTTGCAGGCACAATTGTAGTTAATGCGGCAAAAACCGGCGGATCATTCCAATACCTAAGAGATCTTTGCGGAGGGAATGCTTCCTGCCCTGTATTTTCGATACAGGAAAGAGTGGATTTTATTCTAAATGCTCCCGAGTTAATAAAACGCCAAAATATTATTTATCGGGAAGAAGCACCATAGTACTGCTATGCAGTACATTTATGTTCCACCTTATTCCACTATTCCACCTTAGAGGTGGAATTCTATTGACACCTTGGGATTAGAATACTGTGATTTCCTCTTCCAATTCGATCTGATATTTTTTATAGATTAAACTCTTTACTTCTCTTATCAAATCTAAAACATCCCGAAAGGTCGCATTATCCAAATTTACAATAAAGTTAGGATGCTTTTGGGATACCATTGCGCCGCCTACTTTTTTTCCTTTTAAACCTGCCACTGCCAAAAGTTTGGCTGTTGGCAAAATAGGAAAAGGATCGTCTTTTATTGAGTCTTTTAATTGTTCTAATAGTTTTTGAGGAACTTTTTCTATAAAAATATTTTTAAATATACTTCCTATATTCGGGTACTCAAGAGGATGGCGGTTTTTCCGATATTCGATCTTTTCCTCGATCTGTTTTGTAATTAAATCTTTATCGCCCTTTTGAAGTTTTAATTCCACTGAGATTATAATCTCATTTTTCCCCTCCCCATCTTTAAAAATACTTGATCTATACCTAAACTTACACTCCGAGTTTTTTCTTTTTCTAACCTGTTTTCTAACCTGCGAGGCTGCAGCCTCACTAACCTCGTAGGTTGAAACGCTTTCGACCTGATAAACACCGTCTTTTATCTCTCCCCCAAATGCCCCGGCGTTTCCTCTTACTGCTCCGCCGACTGTGCCGGGCAGACCTCCTGCCCATTCAAGACCGGATAGACAGTTTTGAACACAAAAATTGAGCAAATCCTCCATTAAAACCCCTGCACCAACCCTGATTCTTTGACTCTTTGACTCTTTGATTCTTTGACTCTTCGTGTCTTTTTCGCTTAATATCTTTATATCTTTTATCTTATTGTGAATGACAAGCCCGCCAAATCCCCTGTCACCGATAAGAAGATTAGTTCCTGCTCCCAGAACAAAAATCGGCAGTGCTTTTGAGATTTTTTCCCATTGTATAAAACCTTCAATCAGTTCATCAAGATTCGAAACCTCGAGAAAATACTTGGCAGGTCCTCCAATTTTATAATTACTGAAATCTTTTAAAGAAACGTCTTTTTGAATAGAAACCATTCTTGTATTATATAAAAACTCAGGCGTTTTAGCTATTAACTTGGAGCACACACCTTATGTATAAAATCTACTTAAAGTGGAGCTCGAACTCTTTACCTGTAGCCTCAGCTACCCGATTTAAGGTTTCGATTGTTATATTCTGCTCCCCGCTCTCAACTCTAGTAATGAACTCTCTTTTTACCTTCATCTTGCGAGCCAATTCCTCTTGAGAGATCTTCAATTCTTTTCTTAGTTTTTTTAGTTCCATTGCTGCCTTTAGGTATCTCGCTCTCTTTAAGATCTCTTGCTGACGTTTCTTAGAATAGTTGGCAAAGAGATCATCATAAGCGATAAGGTCTCCTCTTTTAACAGCTTCGTCAATTTTTTTACTCATATTGTTTCAGCCTCCTTTGAGCTAGTTCCAAATCTTTTATCGGTGTCTTTTGTGTTTTCTTTCTAAAAAAGTGCAAAATTACAATATCTAATTTCCCGATATACACATAAAATCCCCGATATTCTCCTTTTAACTTAATTCTAATTTCAAATAAATCTCCGGTAACCTTCTTCGCATGGGGCAAATCCAGTTTCCCCTCAAGCTCTAGAATTTTGAAATATACCTCGAACTCCAACTGTACTTCCTCGCTAAATTCTCGTAGTTCCTTCTCAGCATTCTTATCTACAAATATGTTCTTTTTCATATAGTAACTTATAAGTTACATATTGTCAAGCTCAGCTTCTTATCGAAACAATTTTAGCAAATTCATTTCTGTCAAAAATTATAGCAATATCCCACCTCTGGGGTGAGAAGAGGTTTTTTATTTTACCAACTCTTCTATGGCTTTTTCAAGCTGAGAATCCCGGGCTTGGTCTTTTGGATCAAGCGAAACGGATATATCCGGGACTAGTCCTTTTCCGTTAACCCAGGTTCCGTTTGGCGTAAGCCATTTTGCAATCGTTACATGAAGACCCGCTCCGTTACCCAAATCCTCTGCCTGCTGAATAGTCCCTTTTCCAAAAGATGTCTCCCCTACCAGTTTTGCTCTGCCTTGATCTTTTAGGGCGCCTGAGACAATTTCGGAGGCCGAGGCGCTTCCCTTATTTATTAAAATTACAACAGGAGTAGTGAGAAATAATCCTCTTCTTGATGCTCTAAGAGTGGATTTTTCTCCTGCCCCGGTCTCCTGTATTACAACCGGCGTTCCCTCTTTTAGAAATTCCGATGTTATAAAGGCCGCATCCGATAAATAACCTCCCGGATTATTTCGCACATCCAAAATTATCCCCTTAAAAGCGGGGTTGTTTTGAACTTTTAGATTAAGTTTATTGACCAAAGCGAGCCAATCTTTATTTGTGCTGTCTCCAAATTGCGAAAGTTTAAGATATATGACCTCGTCATTTCCGTGAGCTTTAAGTATTGAATTTATTTTAATCTTTTCCATATCTTTAACTTTTCTTATGAAACCGTCTATGCTTTTTACCACAATTACATCTCTTGTAATTTTTATATCCTGCGGATTTTTTGAATCTTTATGAAGAATCGAAAGCGTAACAGCGGTTCCCTTAGGGCCTCTTATTTTCTCGACGGTCTGGGCAAGAGACCAACCCGTAGTCGATACGCCGTCAACTTTTAAAATCACATCCTCAGGTTTTATTCCCGCGGCAATTGCAGGACTGGCATCAAGAGGCGATATTACGATTATTTTATTATCGCGCATCCCAAGCTCTGCCCCGATTCCCTGGAATTGTCCTGCTAGCCCCTGTTTAAAATTATTGTTGGATACGGGAGGAAGATAAAGCGTATAAGGATCGCCAACACTCTGAACCAGTCCCGAAATTGCCCCGTTTAGCATCTTCGCAGGATCAAGCTTTGACTTATCGTAGTAATTATTCTCAAGGCTCTGCCATACTGCCCAGAAATTGGAAAAATCCAAATTAGACAAGGAGGGAGGAGGTTCTTTACTGGATATTGATAAAACGGGTTTATAGCCTTTCCAATCCAAAGAAATTTTATTAACCCCAAAGTAATAGCCCCCAAAAAAAGCTATTAAAATAAGGATTATAATTTGAAAACCTCGTACTCTATCCTTCATAATCCTTCATAAATAATAATTGCCTTCTTTTCGCAGTCCATATAAATTTTTTCACCGTTATATCTTGAAAGTTTTTCAAAGTTTTCCTCATTTATTATAAAAATCGGTGCATTTATATTTTTTTTTGCTAAATCCTCTAATTCTTCGTCTGAAATATTTTGTGATATTATTCCCAGTGCACCAATGCCAAGTGCCTTTGAAATTGCCTCTCTTTGAAAAACTTTTCCTAAGATTATTTTCCCCCTAATTTTTCCGTTAATGCTTGCTGGGTCAACCCCGATTGAATCGGGGCCAACCTCATCTTCTCCTAATAAAATCGTCTCTGCCCAAACAATTCCTTTGCCCGAAACTTTATCTGCTAAGATTGCCTCTTTATCTGTTTTTATTACGATTTTTTTATTATCGCATAACTCAACGACGCCATCAACAGGAGAAAATAAATTTTCGGTTTCCGCGTCTTCTCTTCTGCCTCTTATATAGATAAATCCCGTTTCCCCGTCAAATTTAAAAACCGTCCCGGCTATTGGACTCTCGATTTTTTTTGTTCCTATGCCCAAAGTTCCTTTTTTAACCGCAATAACGGTGCCCTTTTCCACTCTGTCTCCGGGTCTTCTGGTAAGATATTTAGAAACTTTTTGGGGAGAAACGCCAAGAAGTTTACCCAAATCTCCCTTTTCATCCCAGCGCTTTGTATTTCTTTCTGCGATAACCTGACCGACTATTACTTTATCACCTGTTTTAACTTTTGGGACAAAACCATTCAGAAGTATAGACAGCAAAGTCATCAAAATAGTTATTAGTTATTAGTTATTTTTATATTTCTTAAGCCGTAAACGGCAAGAGAGCCAAATGCCTTGCGTATTTTATATTTTTTGAGAGTTCTCTCTGATGTTTAGCGCAAACTCCGCAGATGGATCTTGGAATTATTTTATTGCGCTCGGTTAAATATCTTTTGAGAACCTGTATGTCCCTGAAAGACGGCTCTTTTTTTTCTTTACAAAAATAGCACGGCTTTTTGGTTTTAGGTTTACGAATTTTTATTCTTTTTTTTGCCATAAAACTAGAAAATAGTTACTAGTAATTAGATACTAGTGAAATACAATTCTAGCAATTTTGAAGCTTTTTTACAACTATTATCTAGTAACTAATATCTAATATCTAATATCTATTTAGATTAGAATGGAATATCGTCGGGGGCGATTTCCTCATCGGAAGACTTCCCGGGTGTTTTCGGAGATTCATCTTTTTCCTTTTTCGCTTTCGATTTACCTTTTTCTGAGCTTGCCGGGTCAGGATGGGCCGATTTTTTATCTTCTCCGCCTTTCTCTTCCCCTTCCGGCTCCATTTTTTCTTCTTCCGTTCTTCTTGAGTCTAGCAAAATCATATCGGAAATTACTATCTCGGTCGTGTTTCTCGAAGTCCCGTCCTGAGCATTCCAGGACCTTGTGACGAGTCTTCCTTCCACATAAACTTTTCTGCCTTTTACTAAAAATTGACTGCAAATCTCAGCTAACTTATTCCACGCTACAATTCTATGAAACTCTGCTTCGTCTTTTTTTTCGCCGGTGTCTGTTGTCCAATTCCGGTTTGTTGCAACAGAAAAAGAACAAACGGCAGTTCCGTTTGGAGTGTATCTAAGCTCCGGATCTCTTGTTAAGTTTCCTATAAGCTGTGCCCTGTTTAAGCTCTTAGCCATAATCTAGTTGCTAGCCACTAGTTGCTAGCCTACTTCTTCTTAAGAAGTAAGTGTCTTAGTATATTATCGTTTGTGATAAGTCTTTTTTCAAAATCTTTTGGGAGTTCTCCCTTTAGTTCAAAAAGCCAATTGAGATAGTGTCCTGCAATCTCTTTTTTAATGGAATAGGAAAGAGGTTTTTGCCCCCATTCTTCTTCTTTGACAATTTTAAAATCGGGCAAAAAGCCTTTAATAGTTTCCAAAAGTTTTTTCCTGTTTGCCTCGCTGAGTGATGTTTTAAGAACCAGAACTAACTCGTAAACTCGCATAGTTTTCTAATCCTAGCATTCCAAAGATGAAAAAGCAATAGACACAAAATATATATCTTGACACCAGCCCCGGGAAATTATTCCGATAATTCCGATACGGGATCGGAATGGATACGACGAAACGGTAAAACCATAAAAATATCTTCAGCTGCCAATCTTAAATTCCACCACATCTCCATCCCTTACTATATAATCCCGTCCCTCGACGCGAATTTTCCCCAGTTCTTTTGCTTTTTGCCAAGCTTGTCCTGAGCCTGTCGAATGGAAACCATAAACTAATAACTCACTAACCTCTATGACTTCTGCCTTAATGAATTTTTTGGCAAAATCAGTGTGAACAATATTTGCCGCCTCAATAATGTTTGCGCCGTTTTTAATTGGCCATGCTTGAGTTTGTTTTCCACCAGCAATCGTAAAGAAAGTTATTAAATTTAATAATTTGTAAGATTCTACAATAACTTGATCTAATCCTGAGCTTGCCGAAGGATCAACACCTAGTTCCCTGAGGTAGTCTTCCTGTTCTGATCCTGAAAGGTCTGAAAGTTCTGTCTCTAGTTTTCCGCAGATTTTAATGAATGGAAACGGAAGGCTAAAATCCTTTTTTAAATCTTTTTCGGAAACATTTAATAAATAAATCGTTGGCTTTTTTATACTCGCTAATTCAAGTTCTTGATTAACAGTTTCAACATCGATCATTGGGTCAATTTTCTGATAAGGATGCGGAACATTCGGGCTTTCAAAAACCCTTACAATATGTAAAATCGCGTCTGCTTCTCTTATATGAGCTAAGAATTGGTTTCCTAAGCCCTCGCCGGCATGCGCCCCTTTGATTAGACCTGCTATATCTATAAACTTTATAGAAGCTGGTACTTTTTTACTAATATTTGAGATTGCGGAAACTTTATCAAGCCTTTCGTCAGGCACCTCAACTACCCCAATATTTGGTTCAATTGTTGTATATGGATATTCACCGACTTGTGCGATCTGTCTTTTTAGAAGCGCATTAAAAAGCGTCGACTTCCCAACGCTCGGAAGACCAACGATCCCAATCGACATATTCATATCAGAAGACTATACCAAAACTCTATTTATCTATATCTTTTTAGCTATTTTATAGAGTCCGAACAAAACGGCGATAAGAAAAAGAATGTTGATGATTATGTTTCCTCCAATTGTTTGATTTACGAAACTTCCGGCATTGGTAATCATTTTTGTAAATCCATCAACGTTTTTCATTCCCAGATTGCCGGTTGCGTTAAGATATATAATAATAGTACCTGTTAAAAAGAAGATAATACTTGCTATTAAGTTGCTCATAATTAGCATCCTCTCCCTGCCAAGAAAGCGAAATTTAAGAACCGGTTTTCTAAGCACCATAAACTTATCCATTTTCCCCGAAAGAAAAACAGAAATAATAAGAAGGGGTGTTACCATTCCAAGAACATATAATGCGCCAATACCCAATGATCCGAAGAAATTTGATGAAAGAAAAGTAAGGGTCAGAATTCCAATAAGAACCGGTGCGCAGCAGGCGCTTGTTATTCCAGAGAAGATACCCAGAGTAAAGATTGATAAAACATCTGTTTTTCCCGACGCCATTGCCGAAAAATGCGGCATAGGAAGCTTGATATCAAGAAACGTTACCAGAGCTGTTGCAAGCATTACTAAACCTCCAATAAAGTAGATTGTGTCATGGTAAATAAATAGTGCTTTTGAAAGAAGGGCAACTCCCAAGACTGCAGGCATCATTACTATAAAGATACCAAGACCAAATACAAGCGTCATTAAAAGAACTTTTTCTTTTTCCTTAAATACGCCACCAAGATATGCCGGGAGAAGAAACGTTATGCAGCATGGAGCAAAGAGAGCAACAATTCCCGCGGCAAATGCTGCAATAAGTGATGTCTGAAAAAGTGCATTTTCCATTTATTATACTGCGCACCCTCCTCCGGAGGTATTAAAGCCTGGAATATTCTGGACCTGCTGGCGCACTTTTTGCATACCCTGCGCAGATGAATAATCGGCTGCAAGAATTTTTTTTGCGTCAATGGTCTCCCATTTTGCCCCTTGCTTATCAAAGTATACGGCAAGCTCAACATATTGCTGGGGAAACCAGAATGAATTAAGCGCTAAAACGTCTTTGTATATTTGCTTTTCTGACAAGCCCTGCTTTACCGCAAGCTCAATGTATCCCAAGGCTGCCATGCCGTGATTGCAGTCGGGAAATGATGTTGGGTTACCACAGCAGGGCCTATAAATGTTTTGCGCTATTTTTTTAACAATTTCCTGCTGCTTTAGCGTTAGCTTAACGATTTCTTGTGATGAATAAAGTTCGCTCGTCGGCTTTGAGCCCAAACTCCATCCTCCGGTTGAAGCATAATTCATCGGGTCCTTGTTTCCGTACGTTTTCATTTCCCCTTCCGAAAGAATAGGACTTTTATTTACAAGACCTAATGCCCATAATGTGTTTACCATAAAACGTGAGTTTTTCTCATTAATTACCATATGATCCTTTGAGGAATTTTTTAAATATTTCATATAATCCTTGGCTTGGGGTTCGGAGGAAAATAAATCTTCATACTTTTTTTGATCGATTGCGCCTGATTCGAGAAGCTTCTTCCCGATATCACTCCAGACGACTCCGAGCGTATATCCCTTTTGCGCAAGCACCTCCTGTTTGAGAATCTGGACAAGCTCTTCAGGGCTTCTGGTTTTTTTGGAAAGCTCAAGTGTCAAAGCATTAATATTTTTTTTCATAATGTAATATTCGATCAGCCCGACTCCCGCTGAAGAATAAAAGATAAGAACAAGAATAACCCAAAGGGGAACTGCCTTGCTTAATGTTCTTTTTATTTTGCCGGCAAAAACTTTTCGTTTCATTACTTAATTACAGTACCCAAGAGTGTAAAGGTTAATTTGGGATTTCTACTATCATTTGTTTCTACTAAAACGAACCTGTTGATTGGTCCTACTCCCTGCGGACCGTGAAAAGCCGGGTCAAAAATTACAGTAAGTTTTCCTTCTTTTCCCGAAGGCACTTCCCCCATCCACGAAGAAACGCCGTCCATGCCAAAGTCCGGACTATCATCTTGGGCAATTGTCACGCGCGCCTTTGTGCAGTGACACGATGTTTTTACATTAAAAAGCTTAAGCACTCCGCTTCCTGTATTTCTGATAGTAAAAGCTTGTGTCACATTTCCGCCGTTTATTGGTATGTTACCAAGATCAAAGCTTGTCGGTTCTATCGTATATGCTTTGGCGTCTTTTGAGGAACCTGCTCTCGGCGTATTATTCGTTGTTGAACTTAAAACGAATACACCACCAAACACAATAAGGACAGTTGCAAAAATCATTAAGATAATCAGCTTTTTCTCATTCATACACTTTTACCATTATTTCGGAATATTTTCATAATCTCTTCTACCGATTGCTTGGTTTTTCCGCTTTTTATAAAATCCACAACACATGTTTTTAGGTGGTTTTGCAAAAGAAGATAATCAACCTATCCCCCTATCGGGGATATTATTACAAAAATAAAATTAAAACGCAAGTAGAAAAAAGGGGGCCGTTATATTATTTACTGAGAGAAGGAAGAAGCGTCTATGGTATTTTGGCCAAGCCCTGCACCAACCGCATCTGGATTTGAATTTTCAACCTGCTGCAGCGCATTTGTCACATCCTGTTGGTTTGTTATTGGCTCCTGAGATACTCCTTGTTCTTCTTGAAGCTGAGCCGGGGCCGTAGTCGGCTGTGACTGTTGGACGATATTTTCTTTCTTATTAGAATTTCCAAGAAATCCGAATAAAAAGACAGCCGCTAAAATCAATACGAGTACTACAGCTGCTCCTGCTAAATATAATAATAATTTATTGCCGGTTTTAGGCGGCGTATTGCCGGCACTGTTTACCGGCGCTTCTGTATTGATTGCCGGCTGGCTCTCCACCGGCTGATTTGGTTGTGCATTTTTCGTTGTATTGTTTATTTGCGTATTGTTTTGATTATCCATATTTTTTATCTAATAATTACGGAGCGACGCTTGGCGCAACGCTTGGCGCAACCGCTGAGCCGCTCGCATTTCCCGAAGTTTCTCCTCTTATTGAAGCAACTGCAACAATAAGATTTTTAATAGGTGTCTTGTATGCCTTAAGTCCTTGGATAACTGCCTGCATATCTGTTCTAAATTGAGTTAATTGACTGCCGGGATTGTCTCCATCGCATTTGAAATTCGCGATATCTGCCTGGACTGCGTCAAGCAGCGGCGTAATTGCATTTTTATTTGTTTGAATATCCAGAATTAATGCATCGTAATTGGGCAGTATTTTCCCTTGCGGGACCAGTCTTGTCAAATAATAGTTTTGAATTCTTGTTGCTATTGAATCAAATACTTCCAGCATACGGTTTGCATGACGGATCATATTATTTGAGCGGTTGGTAATAACTTTCTCCTTTACCTGACACAAGCGAAGCTTATTTTCCTCAAGGCGTCCTCTGCCAAATGGAGGTGTTCCAGAGAGTTTGTGAATCTGACCTATTTTTCCTCCTGATGTTGTAGAAGTTCCCTGCTGACTAATTAATGTCTGCTTTTTTAACAAACCCGGTGGAACATTCTGACCTGACGGCGGATTATCAACCGCAGAAACTTGGGAAACAAAAACAACCAATAAGACTGTTGAAACTACAATAGATATTGGAAAGATATAATTAGGGATTTTTTTCATTCTTTAAACTAGAATACTAAATATCTCAATATATTGTCAAGGGGTACATCAGTTGATTTTTTTATAGTCATTGATCCATCGTCGTTGTCTTGAATTTCATAGCCCATTTTTTTAATCTTGTGTCTTATCTGATCTGCCAAATGATATCTTTTCTTTTTTCGAAGCTCTTCTCTTTGCACAATTAATTCTTGAACATTTTCCGGAATTTTTTCTTCTGTCTTTTTTATATAATTTTTTGCATTTTCCAAATCAAGGCCTAAAACTTTATCGAATTTAAAAAGAGTTTCTGCCTTCGCGCTGTTGGGATAGTCTGATTTAACAAGTTCCCAAACAATTGCAAGTGCTTTGGGTATATTTAAATCATCGTTTATAGCCTCTAAAAATCTTTCTTCATATTCTGCACAGCCGATTTTTGGGGCATCGTACGCCAGAACAATCTCTCTTAAATTATTTAAAGCAGTTTGTGCCGCGCTTAGCGCTTCAAAAGTAAAATTCATTTTTGATTTATAGTGAACCGTTAAAGTCAGATAACGAAAAGACAGAGGATCCGACCCTTTTTTCTCAAGATCAGAGATTGTATATACATTTCCTTTTGAGCGGGACATTTTTTCATTATCAACAAGTAAGTAGCCACTGTGAACCCAATAATTTGCAAATTTCTTGCCGGTTGCCGCCTCGCTTTGCGCAATTTCATCCTCATGATGGGGAAATACAAGATCTTCTCCTCCTGTATGGATATCGAAAGTATCGCCTAAATATTTTATGCTCATGGCAGAACACTCTATGTGCCAGCCAGGAAAGCCTTCTCCCCACGGACTATCCCACTTAATGAGTCTGTCTTTTTCTGCATTTTTCCAGAGCGCAAAATCAATGCTGTCTTTTTTATCGGTTTCAAGAGAAACTCGGACAGCTTTTAATAGATTATCCATTTTCGAAAGAGTATTTCCCGAGAGTTTTCCATAATTTTTAAACTTTTTAACATCAAAGTAAACAGTTCCACCGACTTCATATGCAAAACCTTTCGAAATCAAGATTTTTATAATCTCGATCATCTCTTTTATATGATCTGTAGCCTTTGGATAAACAGTAGCGGGCAGGATATTTAGTTTTTTCTCATCCTCAAGATAAATTTTTGTAAAGTGAGCGGCAATCTCTTCGGGCGTTTTTCCCATCTTTAAAGCCTCCTCTATTATCGGATCTATCTGTTGCCGATGGTGGGCATTGCCGATATTTCGCATGTGTCCCACATCGGTTATATTTTTGATATGGACCACGCGAAAACCGTTGTACATCAAAACTCTGCGGAGAATATCTGCGCCAATGTATGTCCTGAAATTTCCGATGTGAACTTCCCTGTACACAGTAGGTCCGCAAGTGTAAATCCCGACTGCTTGCCCTGAGCTTGCCGAAGGGTCAATTGGTCTAAACTCTTCAATTTTCCGAGCTAGAGTGTTATAAATTTTCAGCATAAGGGCCTCATCCGCTTGCGCCGGGATATTTTTCTACTCTTTGCTGTGTCCTTTGAACAAGAGGCGGCGGTTTATCTTTTTCTTTTTTCTGTAAGTCAATCATTTCTTCTTGCTTTTCCTTCTCGACTTTTTCTGCCGGTCTTTCTTCTTCCTGCGGTTTTTTGAGGTTTATCAGTGGATCATAGTAGACTTCGTTATGCAACTGTCTTCTTGCTTCCGCCAATTTTTGCTTATCTTCTATAGATTTGATCGGATCTTGAGGATGCGCTTGTTGTTGCGGATTCTGAGCAAATGATTGCTGGGAATTCGTTTTCTTATCATCTTTTATTCCGTATAAATTTTTTACGATATCTTTATCTGAAACCGAGGTATCTCCTCCTGTAACCTGAGCAGTAGCAGCTTTTGCCGTATCTCCGGCTGCTTTTGCAATCGTTTTTCCTGATTTTTTAGCCAAAGATCCCCCAGTTTCTAATATTTCTCCGATTATTCCCGTTTTATTCATAAGCTTGCCTTCCTTCAATTACCCGTTCTTTAATTAGAGCTCAGGGTATCCTCTTAAATATCGGCGTTTTACTTTATCAAAACCCGCAAGTTCATCTTTAATAATTCGCCTTTTTTCCGCTTTTGGAATTTTTTGTTCTTTGATAGCCCTTACTCTTCTCATAAAATCAGCAATCTTCTCACCGGATGGCTTATTCTTTAAAGCAACTAAAACATCTTCTAAATTAAAGCCCACGATATTTCTAATTAGTTTCGAATCAGCATCATTCGGTCCCAATTGAAACTCTGCAAGAATTCTTGGCAGAGTCCACATCTTGTCGATCTTGCTGGAGAAAAGGAAATAATTGCCCTCCATCAACTCTATGGCATCAAAATTCAAACCATAATGGGAAATTAGTTTATTAAACATTTTTAGTCTCCGGTCGATATTCTCAAAAGCAAGACCTAATATAGCAGGTAAGGATTCAATCATTTTGTGAGGATTTGAAAAACCCCGCTGTCTTAAACCCTCAAGCTT